>CAMLYL010000014.1 GCA_946491665.1 uncultured Lachnospiraceae bacterium
ATCTGACCAGACAGGATACAGAAGGGATTACCTGGATTGTTTACGGTCAGGTGGTGGCAAAGTGGGATGATGTGCGGGAAATACTTCTCATCACCAAAAGTACGCTGAGTGAGATTCAGAGAGTGCGGCAGCAGGTTTTTATGATGGTTCTTGTGGGGGGAATCAGTCTTCTGGTTTCGTTTCTGCTGAGCTGGTATCTGGCGAAATCTTATTTAAAGCCAATCCGCAGAATTACAGAGTGCGCGGATCTTCTGGCAAAGGAAAAATATGATGTGGAGTTTCCGCGCAGCGAGTATACGGAAATCGCCACCCTGTCCGATACATTAAAACTGGCGGCGGATTCCATGGTGAATTATGAAAAGAACCGGAGAGATATGATCGCCAATGTGTCCCATGATATGCGGACGCCGCTGACCATGATTAAGGCTTATGCAGAAATGATCAAGACGATTTCCGGAAATAATCCGGAAAAAAGAGAACAGCATCTGGACGTCATTATTTCCCAGGCTGACAGTCTTTCTGATTTTGTGAACCAGACACTGGAACTGTCCAGACTGCAGTCTCACACGCTGACATTAAACAGAACCGTCTTCTCATTGTCTGATCTGATTCAGTCTGTCTGTGCCAATATGCAGGCGGTAGATCGTGGGGAACATGAATTCCGCCTGTTTCTGGAACCGGATACCAGAATATATGCCGACGTAAACCGGGTGGAACAGATTATTCAGAATCTTGTGAATAATTCTCTGAAGTACGGAGGGAAGGTTATAGATTTGAAAGCCGGCCGGGTACAGGATATGGTACGTCTGGAGATTATTGATTACGGAGAAGGGATTCCGAAAGAAAAGCTTCCCTATATCTGGACCAAATATTACAGGATAAAACCTTATGGGAAGGAAAGCGGCAATGCGGGCGTCGGACTTTCGATTGTAAAGGAGATTGCCGAAATGCACGGGATTGCCTATGGAGTGAATTCCGATGTGAATCAGGGCGCCCGTTTCTGGTTTGATTTTCCCTGTGAAGCATTATAGCGTATGGCTTTTTATTAAATATGATTGATATACATTACAGCTCCGCGAAAATAAATGCGCATGATTTTGCAGAGATTATTGTGAAATATGCTCATTATTTTTGGCGGAGCTGTAAATTATAGTGCAGATTTCACAGGGATTTCACAATTCTATCATTCTGGTCACACTCTGGCCGCTTATATTTCATATATCAAATTTCACAGAAACGAAGGGAGGGTCAGTTTTGGGAATTCTTGTAACGGAGAAAATGAGCAAGAGTTTCGGCGGCGTAAAGGCGCTGTCAGATGTGGATCTGGATGTAAAGAGAGGGACGGTTCACGGTCTGATCGGTCCGAACGGTTCCGGAAAGACAACGACTTACAATGTGGTGACCGGTGTGTTCCCGCCCACCAGCGGAAAAATTATCTTTGACGGAAAAGACATTACGGGACTGCCTGCTTATGAGATTGCCAAACTGGGAATCAGCAGGACATTTCAGACGCCGAAGGTAATGCCGCGGATGACAGTCCTGGAGAACGTTATGTCCGGTATGTACAGCAAAACGAAGGCGGATCTGATCGGAACCTTTTTTGGTTTCCCGAAATCAAAGCAGGAAAAGATGATTGCTGAAAAGTCCATGGAATATCTGAAATTTGTAGGGCTGGAAAAATCATATGACCGCTGGGCAGGTGAAATTGCCTGGGCAGATCAGCATCTTCTGCAGATTGCCCGCGCCATGGCTACAGAACCGAAGCTGGTGCTGCTGGATGAACCTACGGCCGGAATGGGAGCGGAAGAATCCGCCTTTATGGAAGAAATTATTCAGCATATTAAACAGCAGGGCACGACGGTAATGCTGATTGCTCATGATGTGAAACTGGTAACCCGGGCTTCCGACACAGTGACTGCAATTGAGTTTGGCGTAAAGATTGCGGAAGGTCTGCCGGAGGACGTACAGAAGGATCCGAAAGTAGTGGAGGCATATCTTGGAACAGACTAATATGATCAAAATCGAAAATTTAAGTGTATATTATGGTCCAATTTGTGCAATCAAAAAAGTGGACCTGGAGGTAAACAAAGGAGAGATTGTTGCCCTGATCGGTTCCAACGGAGCGGGGAAATCGACGCTGATCAACACGATTCTGGGACTGCAGAAAGCAAAAACAGGAACAATCACTTTTGAAGGAACCGATATTACCAGATATTCTACGGACAAAGTAATTAAAAGCGGAATTGCGGTAGTGCCGGAAGGGCGGGGGATGCTGTCAAATCTGACAGTGCTGGAGAATCTGCAGCTTGGTACTTATCATAATGCGCCGGCTTTTCAGAAAAATATCCAGAAAATATATGACAGATTCCCGATTCTTTATGAACGCAAAGACCAGTATGCGGGAACCCTGTCCGGCGGTGAGCAGCAGATGCTGGCGATCAGCCGGGCGATCATCGGGGATCCGAAACTTCTGCTTCTGGATGAACCGTCACTGGCGTTATCGCCCGCTTATGTGGACAAGATTTTTAAGATTCTGAAGGAACTGAGGGAGGAGGGACTTACGATTCTGCTGTCGGAACAGAACGCAAGAAAATCCCTTCAATATTCTGACCGGGGTTATGTGCTGGATCTCGGAGAGACTGTGATGCATGGCACATCAGAGGATCTGGCAAACGACCCGGCCGTGATCAGCGCCTACCTGGGCGGTAATTAGGCGGAGAACGCGGCAATACAGCGATTTTTGACGGAAAAAGGGGTGATCATTTATTATGGAAAGTTTTATTGCTCAGGTAATCAACGGACTTGCCACCGGAAGTATTTATGCACTGCTTGTTCTTGGCATGAATGTACTGGTACTGGTTCGTGATGTTGTTCATCACGGATATTCTCATACCGTAATGATTACGATGGCGGCAGGGTGGCTTGTATTAAATGCGACCGGAAACAATCTGGTGATAGCAATTCTTGTGATGTTTGTGGTAGGCGTAGGAGCAACAGTAGCGACGGAGCCGCTGTTTCGGCCTCTGTGCAGGCGGGGCGCCACACTGGAAACGATCGTACTGGCAATGGGTGTAGGTATTATCTGTACGGAGATTATGTCTCAGTTTATTAATAACGGCGGAAACTTTGCTTTCCCGGCAAATATCAGAGGAGGCGGGATTACCATCAATATCGGTCTGATTTCTTTCTCCCTTGCCAATATTCTTACACTTGCTATTGCGATCGTGGCTGCGGTAGTGCTGATGAGGTTTATGTATCATACACAGACGGGGCGTGCGATCAGAGCCATGTCACAGAATCAGAGAGTATCCAAAATGCTGGGCATTCCCTTCGGAAAAACCGGCGTGATCGGATTCGGTATAGCGGGAATTCTCTGTGTGGTAATTTCTCTGATGATTATCATGACGATCGGTACGAACGGACCATCCGTCGGCGATACCTTTGCAGTAAAGGCCATCATTCTGATGTTGTTTGCCGGTATGGGCAATCTGAAAGGCGGTCTGCTGTCCGCGCTGTTCATGGGACTGGTGGAAGCTCTGGCGCTGGCGTATCTTCCGGGAAGCTGGACAGAAGTGATTTTCTACGGCGTGATTATGGGTGTTATTATCTGGAAACCGGACGGCCTGTTCGGCAGCAATAAATAGAAAGGAGAGTACGGATATGTCAACAGCAGCTTCATATTTTATCGTGTTTGTATGTGTGTATCTGATACTGACCTGGGCAGCGTATGTTCCTTTCAAGGCCGGGCTGTTGTATAACGGTACAGTGTATTGTATGGCGATCGGGGGATATTTTGCGGCTTTTATGTCAAAAACTTTTGGAACGCCCTTCTGGCTGTGTATGCTGGGCGCAGTTGTGGTTTCGGGTCTTCTGGGGTTCCTTCCGGCTCTGGGATTTTCCAGGACAAAAGGCGTGGTAACAGCGGTCTCGTCTATGGCGCTGATATTCATTATACAGGCGGTCATCCGGAATATTCCCGCTCTCGGCGCGGCCAGAGGCATCAGCGGTATAAAAAAATGTGAGCATCTGGTTTTGTTTTCCATTATCTGCGCGGTAGCCATAGGATATTTCCTGTTTCGGTTTGAAAAATCCAGATTCGGGCGGGCATTTGAGTCTATTGAGACGGATCCGGATATGGCTGCCACACTTGGAGTCAATGTAAAGCGGATGACAATTCTGGGGCTTACCATGTCATCGGTGATCGCAGGTGTTGCGGGAGTGATCTATGCCTTCCAGATGAGGGTGGTTTATCCGGAAACGTTCGGTTTTTCCATGCTGCTGAATATTATGACTATGATGTTTGTGGGCGGCAGATATACACAGTGGGGCATGCTCATTTCGGTTCCTGTTCTCTGGGGTCTGAACAAATGGATTCCCCCAGAACTGGCGATTTATGCTCAGATTATCTATGGAGTTATTCTGATTATTGTGCTCATGGCCTTCCCGGAGGGGATTGTGACCAGAGGTATGATAAAAAAACTGAAAGGTATTTTTATAAAACAGAAAGTAATGGAGGCAAAATGATGGAATGCCTGCCCCTGCGGGGTTGACATAAATACCAAAAAAGGAGGATACGATATACTATGAAAAGAAGATTAGTGCGTGTATTGGCGGTAACCTGTGCAGCGGCGCTCCTGGGGGGAGCAGTTGCCGGCTGTGGAAACAGTGCGGATTCCAATGCGGACAGCAATGCGTCCAGCGCGGACGGAGAAGCAGCAGTAGGCGGAGAGGTTGCTGTGGATGAATGGAACATTCCTGTGTTGAGTGCAGTAACGGGAGCGATTGCCTATGTGGGAGCCCCGGCTTCCTGGGCTGCTCAGTATGCGGTTGACCAGATCAATGCACAGGGCGGAATTAACGGAGTTCCTGTAAGTATTGAAATTTATGACACAAAGTTTGATACGGCAGAGGTGGCAAGCTGTCTGTCTCAGGTAGTGGATGATTCCATTATTGTTGTCGGCCCCATGGATGCTCCCGGCGGAGAGGTAGCCGGTCAGATGATTTATGATGCGGCAGTTCCGAATATCGGTACTTATTCTTATGAAGACAGTCGCGCGGCATATTCCCCTTACGCCATTGCCTATATGACCGACTCGGAAGAGGGAGATGTACTGGCGGCGCAGAAGTGGATTGAACTGAACCCGGATATTAAGTCCGTTGTCCTGTTTACCTGTCCTTCCGATGCTTCTCAGGTGGCGACTGTAGAAATGCTGCAGGATGAGCTTCCGGAACTGGGTGTTGAAGTGGCAGGAGTCGTTGAGGTTGAGACCGATACGCTTGACTGCGGACCGGCAGCTGTTCAGGCCCTGAATTATGGCGCGGACGGATATATTTCCGTGCTTCGCGCAGATGAAAATGCAAAAGTTGTTTCTGAACTCAGAACCAGGGGCGTTGACGAGGGACGCAGAATTACCTGCGGATTCTCTTCTTTCTCCGATAATTATATTTCTGTTGCCGGAGCGGAAGCGCTGGAGGGAACTTATATCTGGAATAAGCTGGATCCCAACTATGACGGAGAAGAGTGGAATGCTCTTGTAGAAGCATATAAAGAAGATTTTGACGGGGCGGCGCCTACATCCAATCCGGTTCCGGATTATTACAATGCATTTATCGCGATAAAACAGTGTTTTGAGGAGCTGCAGATTACAGGCGATCCTGCCAATGCGGAAGCTGAGAAGGAAGCAATTGCCGAGTGGCTGTACAATTCTCCTACGATTCACGGCATCCAGGGTGATTTCCACTGGGAGAACGGAAAGAAGATTGCAGATATCTATTACTTCCAGTTTGACGCTGATGGAAATCCGGTAGCTGTGGAATAGACAAAAGACGTAGACGGCCGGGGCGTTCCCCAGGCCGGACTGGAGACAGAAGCAGGAATATCCTTATCTGAAACCTTATGATAATTATATCAGTACATTCCTTCTGGAAAGACCGGATTTTGACTGGCTGCAGAACTTTAATGTTTACAGGTAACCCGGATTATAAAACCGTTGTGCGCACTGCACAGCGGTTTTCTGAATATAATATAGAGTATTTTAGACCAGAGGATATTTATGGAACGGATTTTAGAAAGTATTCATGCTTCCTATGCCTATGAGCGGGGATTTTATGGGAGGGGAATCGGAGTGGCGGTTCTGGATACGGGGATTTTCCCGCATCAGGATCTGCAGAATAAAACGATTTATTTTAAAGATTATATTAAAGGGCGCAGGATGCCCTATGACGACAACGGGCATGGGACTCATATCAGCGGAATTATCGGAGCAAAAAATGATACCGGACGCCACGGAGTGGCTCCGGAGTGCAGTCTGTTGGGATTCAAGGTGCTGGATCGGGGCGGCAATGGCCTGATCGAGGATACCTGCCGGGCTGTGGAACATGTGATCCGGATGAACAGGGAGACGCCCGGCGCCGTGCGGATTATCAATGTTTCGGTGGGAATGACAGGCGCTGCCAGACCGGGGCAGCAGAGCCGGTTGCTGGAGGTGGTGGAAAAAGCCTGGGACAGCGGTATTGTTGTGGTAGCGGCGGCCGGAAATAACGGTCCTGGTGAAAACACCATTACCAGTCCCGGAATTTCCAGGAAGATAATTACAGTGGGAAGTATTGATGACGGCTGGAATGCGGGACAGGATAAAGGATATTCCGGAAGAGGGCCGACCGCGGAATGCGTGGTCAAGCCTGAAATTCTGATGCCCGGGACAAATATTGTAAGCTGTCTGAACAGAAGAACCGGATACACCAGAAAGAGCGGCACTTCCATGGCGGTTCCGGTACTTTCCGGAATGATTGCGCTTCTTTTAAATGCATATCCCTATCTGTCCCCCAACGAAGTAAAAATGCGGCTTTTTTACGGAGCAAGACAGACCGGCCTTACAGATAACCGGAAATGCTGGGGGACAGTGTCGCTGGATAATCTGATTTGAGATCCTGAAAATTCTGTTTCAGGCTAAAAGCTCTTTGGTGTTTCCGAGAAATAATACTTTGGAAAGAAGATGGAACGTGTCTTTGAACGTCAGTGTTTTGATGGTTTCCGCAGCCAGAATATCAACTTCGCCCACCTGGGTATCTCCCAGAAAATAAACGGCCCGGCCTACTGTATCCCCTTCGGCAACCGGAGCAGCCAGAGTATCGGGGAGATCCAGTGTTTTGCTCAGGGTTTCCCCGGAACCGGTGGTGTCCAGATAGCGGAAAGAATCGCTGTAGCAGACGGAAAGACTGGTTTTTCTTCCGCCGGTAATGGGAATATCCGGCAGGGTATCTGTATTGTCATCGGAAAAAACTCTGCAGTTGGCAAATCCCCAGTTGAACATACTTATGGCATCGGCGATTCTGGTTTTGCTGTCATCGGCGGCCATAATAGATGCGATCAGATTGACGTCATCTTTTGCGGCGGTGGCGGCCAGACAGAATTTTGCCTTGCTGGTTGAACCGGTTTTCAGGCCGGTGGCGTACTCATATTGTTTCATCAGCCGGTTGGTGCTGCTTAAGGTAAAGGTACTGTCGCCTTTGCTGGTATGGTGGGTGATATCCTCCATCCAGATAGAAGTATAGTCAAAGATCTGCGGATGCTTTACCGTCAGTTCTCTTGACATAAGGGCGATATCCAGGGCGCTGGAATAGTGTCCGTCGGCATCCAGGCCGCAGCAGTTGACAAAGTTAGTGTGTTCCATTCCCAGTTCGGCTGCCCGGGCATTCATCTGAGCCACGAAAGCTTCCTCAGATCCGGAAACGAATTCGGCCATGGCCACACTGGCGTCATTTGCGCTGGCAACAGTGATACATTTGATCATAGTGTCTACAGTCTGGGTTTCATTCGGTTCCAGAAATACCTGAGATCCGCCCATACTGGCAGCATGTTCTGATACAGTTACTGTGTCCTCCAGGGAAATCTTCCCCTGCTCCAGAGCTTCGAAAATGAGGAGCAGAGTCATTACCTTGGTAATGCTGGCAAGGGGACGCTCCGTATTTTCATCTTTGGCATAAAGGACAGTTCCGGTATCGGCGTCCATTAAGAGCGCAGAGGGAGCGGAGACTTCCGGTCCGGAAACGGAAGTGTTTTCCTGACTCTCTGTTTCCCGGTTCTGGTCTGCGGACTGTGCGGCAGACACCGGCTGCAGGGAGGGGAAACAGAGGAGCAGGCACAGAAAGAGACAGAAAACGCATTTCAGAAAATGCAGGGGCTGTATGCGGCCGGGGTCAAATGACTTTTTCATAAAGAATACCTGAGATTATCGGTTTCTAAAATCTTATTAGAAAATGATGCTTTCTATGCATGAAAACTGGCTGCGGGGAAACCTCATCCTTAAGAAAAAACTTGCTTTTTTTATCAGATTCAGTACAATAAAGAAATGGATTGGAGAGCGAGCTATGGATTTGAGTGTGAAGCTGGAGGTTTTTGAGGGTCCGCTGGACCTTCTTCTTCATTTGCTGGAAAAAAATAAAGTGAGTATTTATGATATTCCCATTGTGGAAATCACAGATCAGTATCTGGCCTATATCCGCCAGATGCAGCGGCAGGACCTGAATGTTATGAGCGAATTTATGGTAATGGCTGCAACACTTCTCGATATTAAAGCGCGGTGGCTCCTGCCGAAGCAGGAAGAGGAAGATGGGGAGGAAGAGGATCCCCGGGCGGAGTTGGTGGAGCAGCTTCTGCAGTATAAGATGTACAAGTATATGGCCATGGAGCTGAAGGACCGTCAGCTTGACGCAGAACGTCAGATGTACAAGGTTCCCACGATTCCCGATGAGATCCGGGAATATGAGCCCCCGGTGGATCTGGAGCAGCTGACGGAGGGACTGAATCTGAAAATTCTGCATGGGATTTTTGAGTCGGTTATGAAACGTCAGGAGGACAAGGTAGATCCCATCCGTTCCAGATTCGGAAGAATTGAGAAGGAGGAGATTTCGCTGGAAGAAAAAATGGCATCCATGGATGGGTTTCTGCGGAACCACAGATCCTTTTCCTTTCGTGAACTTCTGGAACGCCAGAGCAGCAAGGTAGAGATTGTAGTGACATTTCTGGCTGTGCTGGAGCTGATGAAGACCGGGCGCATCTGTGCCAGACAGGATGAAACCTTTGGGGATATACAGATACTGGTAAAAAACGTGGATGAAACAGGAGAGATATATGAAGATCGAAGAGTATGAAGCGGCGGTTGAGGCCATTCTTTTTACTATGGGTGAGTCTGTAGAATTATCGAAGATTGCCTCGGCCCTGGAAATTTCAGAAAGGGAAACAGAACTGATTATACAGAATCTGGCGGACCGGTACAGAAGTGAAAACTGCGGGCTGCAGATTATTGAGCTGGACGGAGCTTATCAGATGTGTACGAAGGTCAGCCAGTATGAATATCTGATCCGTATTGCGAAACAGCCCAAGAAGCATGTGCTGACGGATGTACTTCTGGAAACTCTGTCTATTGTGGCTTACAAACAGCCGGTGACCCGGGTGGAGATTGAGAAGATTCGGGGTGTTTCCTGCGAGCACGCAGTAAACCGCCTGGTAGAATATAATCTGATCCGGGAAGTGGGGCGACTGGATGCTCCCGGACGTCCGATTCTGTTCGGAACGACAGAGGAGTTTCTGCGCTGTTTCGGTGCGCAGTCAGTGGATGATCTCCCGGTTCTGGATCCGGAGCAGGTGGAGGAGTTTAAAAGCGAGGCGGAAGAAGAGGTACAGTTAAAGCTGGATATCTAGTGGATAATGCGGTCTGGCAGTTCAGAAAAAAGGAAATTTTGCAGGCGGGAAACGGTATGGCTCAGAGGGGACATGCTGTTTTTTTATTGCATCATTGTGCATTTTTTGTCAAAGCGGCAGTTCAGAACAAAACATTTTGTTGATCTTTGACAAATGTTGTGGTATAGTAACTCTCATCGTTTGATTTTATGAAGGGTTAAAGGGTATAGATGTATATCAATTAAGGAGGAGCCCCTGGTAGGATACCTCCATGGGCAGATAGCAGCCCAGGAAAGGAGAAAAAGAATGAGCAGATTATCAGTGGTTGAAACCGGTAAGATGAGAACTACCGGTGAGGAACTGCGCAAACAGTTTGCCCAGAGGATTGCAGCTAATCCCCCCGGGGTCTGTGCCGTGGAACAGCAGCTTGCCATGCTCAAGGTCTGTCATGCGCAGACCTGCGGGAAATGCGTTCCGTGCCGGATCGGCCTGGGACAGCTGGAAGAGCTTCTGGAGGACGTTCTGGATGACAGAGCCAGCGAGGAGACGCTGAAGCTGATCCATGATACGGCGGAGAACATAAAAAATTCTGCGGACTGTGCGATTGGATTTGAGGCGGCAAATATGGTTCTCCGGGGTCTGGAAGGGTTTGAAGAGGATTATCTCTCTCATGTGCAGAACCATACATGCCACGGTTCTTTTGAACAGCCGATTCCATGTGTTACTCTTTGTCCGGCGCATGTGGACGTGCCCGGTTACATCGCTCTGGCAGGAGCGGGCAGATATGATGACGCGGTGAAGCTGATCCGCAAGGATAACCCGTTCCCCACAGCATGCGCGCTGATCTGCGAGCATCCCTGTGAGAAGCGGTGCCGCAGGAAAATGATTGATGATTCCGTAAATATCCGTGCGCTGAAGCGATATGTGGTAGATAACGCCAGCGCGGACTCTGTGCCTACGCCGGAGTGCGGTCCTTCCACAGGGAAGAGGGTTGCCGTAATCGGAAGCGGTCCATCCGGACTGACTGCAGCATATTTCCTGCAGCTGATGGGACATCAGTGTACGGTGTTTGAAGAAAAGGATAAGCTGGGCGGCATGCTCCGCTATGGTATTCCCAACTACCGTTTCCCCAGGGAGCGGCTGCAGGAGGATATTGACGCGATCCTGTCCACCGGCATCGAGGTGCGGACGAATACTGTGATCGGAACGGAGGAGATGAAAAAACTCCGGGAAGAATATGATGCTGTGTATGTGGCCATCGGCGCACATACAGATAAAAAGCTTCGTCTGGAAGGTGAAGACAGTGAGAATGTAATATCAGCGGTTGCCATGCTGCGGGAGATCGGCGACGATCATTACCCGGACTATACCGGCAGGAACGTGGTTGTCGTAGGCGGCGGAAACGTTGCCATGGACTGTGCCAGAACGGCAGTCCGCTGTCATGCGGAGTCCGTGAAAGTGGTATACCGGAGACGCCAGGAGGACATGACAGCCCTCCCGGAGGAAGTGGAGAGCGCCATGGCGGAAGGCGTGGAAATGATAACTCTGAATGCGCCTGTCCGGATTGAGGCAGACAGTCAGGGAAGGGCCGCAGCGCTGTGGGTGCAGCCCCAGGTGATCGGAAAAGTGAAAAACGGCCGTCCGGCGCCCCGCAATGCCAACAGGCCGGAGGAGCGCATTGCCTGCGATGTGATCCTGGTTGCGGTAGGCCAGGATATTGTTTCGGAACCCTTTGCCGAGTGCGGCATTCCCGTAAACAGAGGACGGATCGTGGCCGAGAGCACCGGATCCGTGGATATGGACGGCGTGTTTGCCGGCGGCGAGTGCGTGCTTGGCCCGGCGACTGTGATCCGCGCCATAGAGGGCGGAAAGGTGGCCGCTGCGAATATTGATGAATATCTGGGATATCATCATCCGGTGACCTGTGATGTGGAGATTCCGGAGCCGATTTTAAATGATAAAGTAGCCAGCGGACGTGTGAATCTCCGTGAATCGGAGGCATGTGCCCGCAAGACGAATTTTGACGGCGTGGAACTGCCTATGAGCCGCGAGGAGGCTCTCCGTGAGGCAAGCCGCTGCTTAAGATGTGACCGCCACGGATGCGGAGTCCTGAGAGGAGGCCGGCAGGAATTATGGTAAATCTTATTATAAATCATAAAAAAGTTCAGGTTAAGGAGGGAACCTCCATTCTGGAGGCTGCGGCTGCGGCAGGGATTAAGATACCGACCCTGTGCTACCTGAAGGAGATCAATGAGATCGGGGCCTGCCGTGTCTGCGCGGTAGAGATCAAAGGGAAAGAGACTCTTGTGGCTGCCTGCAATACAAAGGTGGAAGAGGGGATGGAGGTCTTTACCAACAGCGCCAAGGCAATCCATGCAAGGCGGATGAATGTGGAGTTTATTTTATCCCGGCACAATACCAACTGTACATCCTGTGTCAGAAGCGGCAACTGCTCTCTTCAGACCCTGGCAAATGATCTGAATATCGGACGGCTGCCCTTTAAGCGCCATTATGAGAAGAAGCCCTGGAACCGCCAGTTCCCGCTGATCCGGAATGAGGGAAAATGCATCAAATGTATGCGCTGTGTGCAGATCTGCGAGAAGGTTCAGTCTCTCAGCATCTGGGATATTGTAAATACAGGCCGCCGTACCAGCGTGAATGTGGCGGAGAACAGAAAGATTGAAGACAGTGACTGCGCAATCTGCGGGCAGTGTGTGACCCACTGTCCAGTGGGGGCTCTCCATGAGAGAGACGATGTGGAGCAGCTGATGGATGCGGTATACGATCCGGACAAAATCGTGGTTGTACAGATCGCTCCGGCTGTCCGGGCAGCCTGGGGAGAGGGTCTCGGACTTCCCCGGAATCTGGCGACAGAGAAGAGGATGGCGGCGGCAGTGCGCGCCCTCGGAGTGGACTATGTATTCGATACAAACTTTTCCGCTGATCTGACAATCATGGAGGAAGGATCTGAGCTGATTGAACGCCTCAGCCACAGAGAGGACTATCAGTGGCCCATGTATACCTCCTGCTGTCCCGGATGGGTACGGTTTCTGAAATCCCAGTATCCGGAGCAGATCCCCAACCTGTCTACAGCGAAATCTCCCCAGCAGATGTTCGGCGCGGTTGCAAAAAGCTACTATGCAAAACTTCTGGATGTGGATCCGGAGCTCATTTACTGTGTTTCTATCATGCCCTGCCTGGCAAAGAAGCATGAGTGTGCGATTCCTGTGATGAATGACGCGGGAGCCGGACCGGATGTGGATCTTTCCCTGACCACCAGGGAGCTGGACCGGGTATTAAAATCGCAGTCCATTGTTCCCGAGCTTCTTTCGGAAGAGGAGTTTGACTCGCCTCTGGGCGTCGGTTCCGGAGCGGGCGTGATTTTCGGAGCAACAGGAGGAGTGATGGAGGCTGCTCTGCGTACAGCCTATTTTGTCCTGGAAGGACATAATCCTGACCCTGACGCATTCTCTATGGTGAGAGGCATGGACGGCATCAAAGAGACGGAGCTGGAGATCGCCGGCATGACAGTGAGAGCGGCGGTTGCTCATGGCCTTGGCAATGCCCGCAGGCTGATTGAAAAGATCAATGCAGGAGAAGCGGAGTATGATTTTGTGGAGATCATGGCCTGCCCCGGCGGCTGTGCGGGAGGCGGCGGACAGCCGATTCTGGACGGCGTGGAGCTGGCAGATGTGCGTGGAAAGAATCTTTATGAGCTGGACCAGAAGAACACGCTCCGGTTCTCTCATGAAAATCCGTCTGTGCAGGCTGCTTATGAGCAGTATTTTGAGAAACCTCTTTCTCATACGGCACATAAATTACTGCATACGGATCACAATGCCTGGAAAATGCCGGGAGAGAAATAGGGATTAAAAATAAAATTTTTGTAAAATTTACGAAATTTTATTGTCAGGTCATAATTTGTTCACATTTAGAGGGTAGTATTCCACTATGAAGAAATCTTTTGGCAGAGTATTCCATTTCTGTGAAAGAAATCTTCCGGAACATACCTGTGTGACGATTGGAACACAGAATAAGGAAAGGGGGAACCTGCATATGAGGAAATTAGCAAAAATTGCAGTCAGTTTTGCGTTTCTGTTTGCCAGTGTTGTTTTGTTTTACATGTTCCTTTCTTCCAGGAAGCGTGTAAATGGCTGATCTGACAAAGGTTCTTTTGCAGTTTGTTCTGCATAAAGTGTGAAAGCACAGATGCCGGCGGTGTTTTTTGATACAGAAGACACCGCCGGTTTTTTACTGTATTGAAATTCTTTCCGGTGCGTGGAAATACTCCGCCGGACAAAATGCTGTCGGAAATTCATTCTATTTTCTGTCTGCAGACATACAGATAGAAATAGAATACTTCTAGTAGGTGGGTGGCCCCGGATTGAATAAGAATTTTTTCGCAAAGCCGGCTGTTTTTCTGCGGCGGCTTGTATCTTTTGTGTTCTGCAGTCTTTTGATTTTTCTGCTGTTTTCGGTAATGTTGCTGCCAGTTTCGGCAGCTGACTATTCTGATACATATTCACCGGAATCATTTTCTGATTTTCATGGAGAAGATCTGACTCTGTATGCAAAATCAGCAGTTCTGATTGATGCGGATACCGGGCGTATTCTGTATGGAAAATCCGCCAATACGCCGATGGCAAATGCGAGTACGACGAAAATCCTCACCTGTATTCTGGCGCTGGAAAACGGAAATCCGGAAGATGTAGTTACTGTGTCGGATTATGCGTGTACCATGCCTGAAGTAAAGATGGGATTTTCTTCCGGGGATCAGTTTTATCTGAAGGATCTGCTGTATGCGCTGATGCTGGAATCCTATAATGATGCGGCGGCGGCAATTGCAGAACAGATTGCCGGGAGTGTGGAAGGTTTTGCAGATATGATGAATCAGAAGGCGCGGGAACTGGGATGTGAAAACAGCCATTTTATCACGCCCAACGGACTGGATGCGGAGGACGGGGAAGGAGCACATGAGACAACGGCATATGATCTGGCGAGAATTATGGCGTATTGCATTTTGAATGAAGAATTTCTGGAAATTACCCGAACGGATTCTAAACAGGTTTCCACGGTGGACGGGACAAAATCATTTTCACTGAGCAATCATAATGCGCTTCTTACCATGGTGGATGGAGCGTTAAGCGGAAAAACAGGGTTTACCTCAAAAGCGGGATACTGTTATGTGGGAGCTTTCCGGTCCGGAGATCATACCTGTACCTTTGCGCTTCTTGCCTGTGGATGGCCCAATAACAGAAATTATAAATGGTCTGACTCCAGACAATTAATTTCCTATGCGGACAGTTATTATTCCGACCGTGTAATTCTGCAGGATGAGAAAGCGCTTACTCTGCCCTTGAACGGGGCGGTAAGCGGGACGGATAATATACAGTTTCCGGATTCCATAACGGCGAAAACTACGGATGAAGCGATATCCGGATTTCTTTCCGAGTCGGATCAGATTGAAATTGTTTATGATCTTCCGGAAGAGATTGATGCACCGGCACGGAAAGGAACGGTGATCGGTACGGAAAAGATCTATCTGAATCAGATGCTGTATGCTTCCCGGGAAGTAACGCTGGCAGAATCCGCGGAATTATTTGACTATTCCTGGTGTCTGAGATGGGTTCTGAGAAGAGCGGCGATATAAAAGAAAAGGCAGAATTTTTGACACAGCAGTTCCTTTTTTACCATTTTTGTGTTACACTTTTGGATGGATTTTGGGCGAATCCTGAAAGATGTAACGGACAGAGGATAAAAGAATGAGTCAGTCAAATGAACTATTGAACAGAATTAATGAGAGGTACAGCCATATGAGTAAGGGACAGAAGATGCTGTCCACTTACATTACGGATAATTATGACAAGGCCGTCTTTTTGACAGCAGATAAGCTGGGAAAGGTTGTGGGTGTCAGTGAGTCCACAGTGGTTCGTTACGCGACCTTTCTGGGATACAAAGGTTATCCGGAGTTTCAGAAGGCGCTGGAGGAGCTGGTCAGAAATAAGCTGAATTCTATTCAGAGAATGGAAGTGACTTATGGACGGATCAGTCAGTCCCGGATTCTGGAGTCTGTGCTTCAGTCTGACGCGGAGAAGATTAAGCGGACGCTGGAAGAGATTAATCAGGAGGCTTTTGAGCTGGCACTGAATATTATATTAAATGCGGAGCATGTTTATGTTGTGGGGATCCGCAGCTGTGCGCCCCTTGCCAGTTTTCTGGCATTTTATCTGAACCTGATTATGGATCATGTGCATCTGCTTCAGACGAACAGCTCCACGGAACTGTTTGAGCAGATGGTTCGAATCAGCGAGAAGGATGTAATTATCGGCATCAGTTTTCCACGTTATTCCATGCGTACTCTGAAAGCCATGGAATTTGCCAATAACCGGAACGCAAAGGTAATTACATTGACAGACAGTGTTCATTCTCCCATGAATCTTTATTCTTCCTGCAATCTGATCGCGAAAAGCGATATGGCATCCATTGTGGATTCGCTGGTAGCTCCGCTGAGCGTGATCAACGCCCTGATTGTGGCTCTTTGCATGCGGAAGCAGAATGAGGTTGCAGATACGCTGGAGACTCTGGAAAAGATCTGGGATGAATATCAGGTCTATGAGAGCGATGAGATTAATTATATCGATGATCATCTGAAAATGCGGTATGGGAAAGTGGGAGATATGGGAGATGAGTAGAACGGCGGTTGTAGGCGGCGGCGCGGCGGGCATGATGGCTGCCTGCGCGGCGGCGGAAGCAGGACACCAGGTGACTCTGTTTGAACACAATGGGAAGCTGGGAAAGAAGATTTATATTACCGGAAAGGGGCGGTGCAATCTGACCAATGCCTGCCAGACGGAAGAGCTTTTCCAGGCTTTTACCCGGAACGGAAAATTTCTTTACAGCGCAGTATATCAGTTTGACAATCAGGCGGTCATGAATTTTTTTGAGAGCCGTGGTCTGGAGCTGAAGACCGAGCGGGGAAACCGGGTGTTTCCGAAGTCAGATCATGCCTCGGATGTGATCCGGGTCCTTGCCCGGACAATGGAACAGGCCGGCGTCAGGGTGATTCTGAATGCGGATGTGAAAGAGATTCTTGTGGAAGATGAGACAGAGGAAATATCTGCGAATGAGCAGAAACGGGGGCGGTCAGCGGCCGGGAAACATGTCAGCGGCCTGGTATATGATACCGGAGCAGAAAAGGGCCGGAGGTTTTTGTGTGAGACGGTGATTATGGCTACTGGAGGAATCTCTTATCCTGCAACCGGATCCGACGGCAGCGGTTTTGGAATGCTTGCAGAGCTGGGGCACAGGATAACTGAGCTTCGTCCGTCTCTGATCGGAATGAGAACAAAGGAAGCATATATCCCGGAACTGCAGGGCATGGCTCTGAAAAATATTTCCTTTTGTGTGAAGGCTGGAAAGAAATGCTTATACCAGGAATTCGGCGAGCTGCTTTTTACCCATCAGGGCATCAGCGGCCCGGTGGTGCTGACTGCCAGCAGCGTGATTCCGGATAAGTATCTGAAGGACGAGCTGTCTTTTGAGATTGATCTGAAGGCGTCCCTGCCGGAGGAAAAGCTGGACAGGCGTATTCAGAGGGATTTTACTGAAAATCAGAACCGGCAGTATAAGAATGCTCTCGGGAAGCTGCTTCCCTCAAGACTGATTCCTGTGGTAATACAGCTGTCCGGCATTGATCCGGAAAAGAAGGTGAATTCAGTAACAAAAGAGGAACGGCAGCGGCTTCTGCATGTGCTGAAGCATTTCCCGGGAACGATTACGGGGCTGGGGGATATCCGGGAGGCTGTGGTTACCCGGGGCGGTGTTTCCGTGAAGGAGGTGGATCCCTCAACAATGGAATCACGGCTGGTATCCGGACTGTATATCTGCGGAGAAATGCTGGACCTGGATGCGGTTACCGGCGGATTTAATCTGCAGATTGCCTGGTCAACGGGACATTTGGCAGGGGAGAGTATAGGACAGGATGAAATTTCCTGACAAAAAATGTGGAAGGACAAATGTGGAAATGAGTTTTAACATTGCGATTGACGGTCCTGCCGGCGCAGGAAAAAGCACCATTGCCAGAAGACTGGCGGAGAAGATATCTTTTATTTATGTGGATACGGGAGCTATGTACCGTGCGATGGCTTACTATTTTCTGACTCATCAGATCAGCGCGGAGGACGAGGACGCCCTGCGGAAGGCCTGTGATGATATTCAGATTGAACTGTCTTACAGGGACGGCGTTCAGAATGTGATTCTGAACGGAGAAGATATTTCCGGAAAGATTCGGAAAGAGGAAGTGGGAAATATGGCTTCCGCTACCAGCGGTTATTCTTTTGTCCGGGAAAAGCTTCTGAGTCTTCAGCAGGATCTGGCCGCCAGAAATAATGTGATTATGGACGGACGGGACATCGGTACCTGCGTGCTGCCGGACGCCCAGTTAAAGGTGTATCTGACCGCTGGAGTTTATACCAGAGCCATGCGGCGGTATAAGGAACTGACGGAAAAGGGAGTGGCATGCGATCTGGATGAAATTGCCAAAGATATCAAGGAGAGGGATTATCGGGACATGCACCGGGAAATCGCTCCGTTAAAAGCAGCGAAAGATGCAGAGGTTCTGGATTCTTCCGATATGGATATTGATCAGGTCGTGGATGCGATTTACGGGATGGCGGTCAGAGCCGGACTCAGCAGTGAATTGATGTAAAGCAGAGAAGAGGTTTTTATATGAGAGTGGAACTTGCCGCAAAGGCAGGATTTTGTTTTGGAGTGAACCGCGCGGTGGATACCGTATATAAAGAAGCGGCAGAAGGCGAACAGCCGGTTTATACCTTCGGTCCCATCATTCATAATGAGGAGGTTACTGCTGATCTGGAACGAAAAGGAGTCAGAGTGATTCATTCCGTGCAGGAGGCGGCCGGCGGAACCGGAACCGTAATTATCCGTTCCCACGGCGTACCCAGGAAGCTGCAGAAAGAACTGGAAAACACAGGACTTTCTGTAGTAGATGCCACCTGTCCCTTTGTGAAAAAAATTCATCGCCTGGTGCAGGATTATTCCGGACAAGGCTATTATGTCATTATTATCGGCAGCGCGGAACATCCGGAAGTTCAGGGAATTGTGGGCTGGTCGGATCCGGACCGGACAAAAGTGATTGACTCTGAGGAAGAGGCCCGGAAACTGGATCTGAACGGTGAGGACAAAGTGTGCATTGTAGCGCAAACTACATTTCATTACAAGAAATTTCAAGATTTAGTTGAAATTATTCGGAAAAAAGGGTATTATAGTAAAGGTATGGTGAAAAAGGACATAGATTATGTTGTTCACAATACGATTTGCAGTGCCACCAGAGAGCGGCAGGAAGCGGCGAGAATGCTTTCACGTCAGGTGGATGCAATGATCGTGATTGGAGGGGCGAGCAGCTCCAATACGAGAAAATTGTACGAAATCTGCTCCGGGCATTGTCAGAATACTTACTTTATACAAACGAAAGAAGATCTGGAACATACTGATTTTTCGCGTTTCGACTACGTAGGTATTACAGCGGGGGCGTCCACCCCAAATAATATAATCGAGGAGGTTCAAAAGTATGTCAGAGATGAACTTTGAACAAATGTTGGATGAATTTTCAAAAACAATCAGAAATGGAGAGGTAGTCGAAGGCACAGTTATAGATGTGAAACCGGATGAAATTATCCTGAATATTGGCTATAAAGCAGACGGCATCATTACACGCAGCGAATACACCAATGACAACAGTCTTGATCTGACTACTGTGGTTTCTGTTGGCGACACTATGGAAGCAAAGGTGCTGAAGGTGAATGACGGCGAGGGTCAGGTTCTGCTTACATACAAGCGCCTTGCAGCCGAGAAGGGCAGCAAGCGTCTGGAGGAGGCTTTCCAGAATCAGGAAGTGCTGAAGGGAACTGTGACCCAGGTGCTGGACGGCGGTATCAGCGTTATGATTGACGAGACCCGCATTTTTATTCCTGCGAGCCTTGTTTCTGATGTATATGAGAAGGATTTTAATAAATATAAAGGTCAGGAAGTTGAGTTTGTTCTGACCGAGTTTAATCCGAAGAGAAGAAGGGTGATCGGTGACCGCAAGCAGCTTCTGGTTGCTGAGAAGCTTCGCAGGCAGCAGGAGCTGATCGACAGCATTCAGATCGGCGATGTGATCGACGGTACTGTTAAGAATATAACAGACTTCGGTGCATTTATTGATCTGGGAGGCGCAGACGGTCTGCTTCATATTTCAGAGATGTCCTGGGGGCATGTGGATAATCCCAAGAAGCTTTATAAGGTCGGACAGCCTGTAACCGTATTCATCAAAGATATCCGCGATACCAAGATTGCTCTGAGCGTGAAGTTCCCGGATGAGAATCCCTGGATTAATGCATCTGAAAAATATGCTCCGGGTACTGTTGTGACCGGAAAAGTTGCCCGCATGACAGACTTTGGTGCATTTGTAGAGCTGACTCCTGGTGTAGACGCTCTGCTTCATGTATCCCAGATTTCCAGAGATCATGTGGAGAAGCCTTCTGATGTTCTGAGTATCGGTCAGGAGATCACCGCAAAGATTGTTGATTTCAATGAGGATGCAAGAAAGATCAGTCTCAGCATGAAGGCAATCGCTCCGGAGAATGAAGAGGCAGCAGGTGCTGAGGAGGTTCCTGCAGAGGAAGAGACAGCAGCTGCAGAAGAGTAAATACTATATTCGGAGAAGTTTTTCTCCGTGTGGTGAAGTTTATAAAGCGGAGACCGGAAGCATGTGTGCTGCATATGTTTCCGGTCTCCGTTTGACTTTCCTATTTTATATACTGTGAAAAATATTTCTGGAGGAAATCCCGGCAGGAATCATATCCGGACGGGATTTCCAGATATGTATTTTTTTCGTTGTATTCCTTTTTCAGGCAGCTTTCCGGCGTTCGAACCGGGATTTCAACATAATCGCATTCCTTTTTGACATAGCAATTCTTTTTAGTGGCCTTTTTCCGGTGAGAAGGATCCACAAATTCTCCGATGCTTTTATGAACTGCAGTATCTTCATCAGGAAGATAGTAATAATTTTCAGGATCGGAGAAGAAACGCTTCAGTATGCCGTGTTTCAGAGGAAAACGGATCAGCGCGGCTTCCTGTCCAAGAGCAAGAGACGAATCCACTGAGCGCTTATGTATGCTCCGGGGAAAGGCAAATTCGGGAACAATTTTTATATTCAGATAATCCCGGTGATCTTCTGTTTCACGGAGTGTGTCTGTTACCCGGAATCTGCCGTCTCCCAGCTGACGGTAGGACAGGATTCCGGTCAGTGAGAACATTCCTTTTACATCTTCGAAATTGTGAAGCAGAAGGAGATGGAGCAGATCAGGATCCTGTTCTTTCACATATTTCCGGTAAACGTCAATCAGTTCGTCTCCGGTGTACCTGTCATCCCGGCAGCATCCCAGAAACTGTTCCACGGATTTCTGGCGGCAGGAGGGAAGTTCCAGCAAATTTTTGAGACGCCCGGTTTCCCGGTACAGATCAACAGAAGATATGTCTCCGATTTCTGAAGAATTCAGCCATACAGAGGAAAGCAGCCCGGCGCGTTTTCTGATAAAGGGCAGATCAAAGGTTGTCCCGTTGAAAGTGATTATGGTATCAAAGCCGGAAAGCAGTCGGAAAAAAGATTCCAGTACAGCCGTTTCCTCTTCGGGATTTTCGGCGAAAAGCAGTTCGATCCGGATCTGACTGCCTTTTCTGAATCCACATCCGATGCAGTAGATCTGATTCCGCGATGCAGACAGACCGGTAGTTTCAATATCGGCAAATATCATATTTTCTTTTATAAAGTTCTGTTGAAAATCTGTCAGACTGCCAACAGAAAATGAGTCGCTGTATGTCTTCATTTCTGCTTTATTCCCTTTTTGTTTTGTGTGCTATTGTACCGCGAAAATGTTCATCTGGCAAAGAGGATATTATGTGAACAATTTTGTTTTTTTTGCAGTACAATCATGTATTATTATTTTATTTATGTTAAAATGAAATGAATTTTGAGAGTTGGTTTATGAAGAATGCATAAAATTTCTTTAAATTACTCTGAAAAAATAAAATGAAGAAAGAGGGCAAGGGTTATGGGTTTATGTACTTTTAAAGGCGGCGTACATCCTTATGACGGCAAAGAACTGTCAAAAGATCAGCCGATCACAGAATACTTACCCAAAGGCGATCTGGTCTATCCGTTATCACAGCATATCGGAGCCCCCGCAAAACCTGTTGTAGCAGTTGGAGATACTGTTCTAAGAGGGCAGATGATCGCAGAAGCCGGCGGATTTGTGTCTGCGCCGATCTATGCTTCCGTTTCCGGCAAGGTAAAGAAGATTGAGCCGAGACGTGTTGCTGTGGGAGACATGGTAAACTCCATTATTATTGAAAATGACGGCGAGTACAATTCTGTTGAGTTTAAGGCAGTGGAAGACATTTCCACATTATCCAAGGAAGAGATCCTGGACAAAATTAAAAATGCCGGAATCGTCGGTATGGGCGGTGCCGGTTTCCCGACTCATGTAAAGTTATCTCCGAAGGAGCCGGAAAAAATTGATTATGTCATTGCAAACTGTGCAGAGTGTGAGCCGTACCTGACGGCAGACTACCGCAGAATGCTGGAAGAGCCGGAGAAGCTGGTGGAAGGCATGCGGATTATTCTTTCCCTGTTTGACAATGCGAAGGGTATTTTTGGCATAGAGGATAATAAACCGGACTGCATTAAACTGTTGTCTGATCTGGTAAAGGACGAGCCCCGCATGGAAGTGAAGGCTCTGAAAACAAAATATCCTCAGGGTTCCGAGCGGCAGCTGATTTACGCGACTACAAAGCGTGCCATCAACGCGGCAATGCTCCCGGCAGACGCAGGCTGTATTGTAGATAATGTTGACACAATGGTTGCCATTTATAATGCTGTGAAGCTTGGTATGCCGCTGATGAACCGGACGTTTACCGTTACCGGAGACGCAGTGACAGAGCCGAAGAATTTTTCAGTTTATATCGGAACCAGTTATCAGGAACTGGCGGATGCCGCAGGCGGCTTTAAGACGCAGCCTCAGAAAATGATTTCCGGCGGCCCGATGATGGGATTTGCCATGTTTACTCTGGATGTCCCTACAACCAAGACTACATCTGCGCTGCTGTGCCTGACCGAGGATGAGGTTCAGAAGGCGGAGGCGCAGGCAACTCACTGTATTAACTGCGGACGCTGTGTGGAAGCATGTCCGTCCAGAATCATTCCGTCCAGGCTGGCAGATTATGCTGAAAATCAGCAGGAAGAGCAGTTTGAGAAGTGGAATGGTCTGGAGTGCGTGGAGTGCGGAAGCTGCAGCTTTATCTGTCCGGCCAAGAGAAATCTGGTTCAGGCCATCCGCGTAATGAAGAAGACAGTTCTGGCAAATAAACGTAAGAAATCATAGAAAGAGGTGGATTATTGTGAGTGATTTATATAATGTTACATCATCACCACACGTGAGATCCAAAATGAGTACAGACAAGATTATGCTCTGCGTTATTATTGCATTACTGCCTGCTACTGTATTTGGTATCTATAATTTCGGTCCGAGAGCTCTTGCTGTTATTGTTGTCACAATTGCAAGCTGCTTTGTTTCCGAATTCCTTTATAACAAGATTGCGCATAAGAAACAGACGGTAGGAGATCTGAGCTGTATTGTTACCGGTCTGCTGCTTGCGCTGAATCTGTCCAGCACGATTCCCTTCTGGATCGCAATTGTCGGCGGAGCGTTTGCTATTGTTGTAGTTAAGATGCTTTTCGGCGGACTGGGACAGAACTTTATGAATCCCGCGCTTGGCGCAAGATGTTTCCTGCTTCTGGCTTTCACAGGTCCGATGACGAGCTTTGCAACGATTCCCCTGGATGGAACGACCAGCGCCACGCCGCTGTCTTATCTGGCAAACGGCGGACTGTATGACAATACTATGGCTATGTTTACCGGACGGATTGCAGGTACGATCGGAGAGACATCCGTAATTGCCATTCTGATCGGAGCAATTTTCCTGATTGCCATGGGAATTATTGATCTTCGGATCCCCGGTACATATATTGTGACATTTGCAATTTTTGTAATTCTTTTTGGAGGGCATCTCACCTCAGGCGATCTTGTACAGTTTGTTGTTCAGGAACTCTGCGGCGGCGGTCTTATGCTGGGAGCCTTCTTTATGGCGACAGACTATGTCACATCGCCGATTACGCCCCGGGGCAAGATTATATATGGTATCATCTGCGGATGCCTGCTCGGTATTTTCCGTCTGTTCGGCGCTTCCGCGGAAGGATGTTCCTATTCCATTATCTTTGCAAATGTTCTGGTACCGCTGATTGAGCGGTTTACCGTACCGAAACCTTTTGGTAAAGGAGGCGAGAAGTAATGAAAAAATCAATCATTAAAGATGCTCTGATCCTTTGCCTCATCACACTGGTTGCCGGTTTCCTGCTGGGTGTTGTTCACGAAATTACTCTGGAGCCGATTGCCGCAGCTAATGAGGCTGCGCAGCAGGATGCTTACCGTGCGGTATTTGAGGATGCCGAAGAGTTTGCAGAGCTTCCGGATTTTGATGCCGAGGAGGCTACTCAGGCTGCGGTTGAGGCCGGTTATACGGACGATACCATAGATGGTTGTGTGCAGGCTCTGGATGCAGATGGAAATCTGCTTGGCTATGTAATCAATGCCACAGATCCAAGCAGTTATGGCGGAGATGTAACCTTATCTCTTGGCGTTCGGTTGGACGGGACTGTCAACGGATATTCTATTACCACAATTAATGATACCGCGGGTCTTGGTATGAAGGCGGCTGAGGAAGATTTTTCCTCACAGTATGAAAATAAACAGGTTGAAGCGTTTGTCGTAACAAAGACAGGGGCAACTTCTGATGAAGAAATTGACGCTATCAGCGGTGCGACGATTACTTCTGATGCGGTAACCCGTGCAGTGAATGCGGGACTCGCATATTACAGATCCTTAATGGATCAGACGGGAGGGGAATTACTCAATGAATAAGTGTGTAGAACGTATACATAATGGTATTGTAAAAGAGAACCCGACCTTCGTAATGCTGATCGGCATGTGTCCGACGCTGGCTGTAACAACATCTGCAATTAATGGTATCGGCATGGGACTTTCCACAACGCTGGTTCTCGTATTTTCGAATCTGCTGATTTCACTGCTGCGAAAAGTTATTCCTGACAGCTGCCGGGTGCCGGGATTTATTGTAGTTGTTGCTTCTCTGGTTACGATTGTGCAGTTTCTTCTGGAAGGATATGTGCCGGATTTATATGCATCACTGGGACTTTATATTCCACTGATCGTTGTAAACTGTATTATTCTTGGCCGTGCGGAGAGTTACGCGTCTAAGAATGGCCCGATTCTTTCTGTCTTTGACGGTATTGGAATGGGATTTGGATTTACAATAGCTCTGACCTGTATCGGCCTTGTTCGTGAAATCCTTGGTTCAGGACAGGCTTTTGGTGTACAGATTCTTCCTCTTGCAGATGCGGCTGCCGGTACACCCGGCTTTACTCCGGTCACAATTTTTGTGCTTGCGCCCGGTGCGTTCTTTGTACTTGCAATGCTGATTGCAATTCAGAATGCATATAAAGAGGCAAGGCGTAAGAAGGGGCTTAAGGTGAAAGAGGCGTCGGGCTGTTTCGGAGACTGCGCTTCCTGCGGTGAAGGCGTGTGTGCTGTTTCCGATGAGAAAAAGATTTTTACTGCCGGAACAGATGATAAAGAAGCATAGGAGGTTGGTTTCAGATGAAAGAAGTTATTTTGATTGCAATAGGTTCTGCAATTGTTAACAACGTAGTACTGAGCCAGTTCCTTGGCCTGTGTCCTTTCTTTGGAGTATCAAAGAAGGTTGAGACCGCAGCCGGTATGGGTGTGGCGGTTATCTTCGTTATTACGATTGCGTCCTTCATTACAGGTGTGCTTGATAAATTTGTGCTGCAGCAGTTTGATATCACATACCTGGAAACAATTGTGTTTATTCTGGTTATTGCAGCTCTGGTACAGTTTGTGGAGATGTTTCTGCGGAAATCCGTGCCGTCTCTTTATAACGCGCTTGGTATTTATCTTCCGCTGATCACCACAAACTGTGCAGTGTTGGGTGTGGCGCTGAATAATGTGCAGTATGGCTACGGTATTGGCGTCGGCACAATCAACGGTTTTGCAACAGCAGTCGGATTTACCATCGCGATTGTAATTATGGCCGGTATTCGTGAGAAAATTGAGTACAATGCAATTCCCAAGCCGTTTCAGGGATCTGCTATTGTGCTGGTTACAGCGGGACTTATGGCCATTGCGTTTATGGGATTTTCCGGTGTCATTTAAGGAGGTATACAGATGAATGTTCAGGCAATTGTAATTGCTACCGTGGTTGTAGCTGTTGTTGGTATTGTCATCGGTATTATCCTTGGCGTTGCCGGTGAAAAGTTTAAAGTAGAAGTGGATCCCCGTGAAGAGGCTGTTCTGGATGCTCTGCCCGGAAATAACTGCGGCGGATGCGGTTACGCCGGATGTTCCGGTCTGGCTGCAGCCATCGCCAAAGGTGAGGCAGAGGTCGGCGCCTGCCCGGTGGGAGGCGCTCCTGTAGCTGCCAAGATTGGAAGCATTATGGGAAAAGACGCAGGTGAAGCTGTCCATATGGTTGCATATGTAAAATGTGCCGGCACCTGCGACCAGGCAGGGGTTGATTACAACTATATTGGTGAGCAGTCCTGTCATATGGTAAAACAGATTTCCAACGGCGGACCGAAATCCTGTAATCATGGCTGTCTGGGCTTTGGCGAGTGCGTGGAAGCCTGCCCCTTTGATTCCATCCGCATTGTAAATGGTGTGGCAGTGGTAAATAAAGAGACATGTAAAGCCTGCAGCAAGTGTATCAAGGTATGTCCTCAGAATTTAATTGAGCTGATTCCTTATGATGCAAAGGTTGCTGTACAGTGCAGTTCCAGAGATATGGGCAAGATCGTTATGAAGGCCTGCAAGGTGGGCTGTATCGGATGTAAGATGTGTGAGAAGGTCTGTGAGGCAGGCGCTGTCACTGTATCTGATAATATTGCGCATATTGATCAGGAGAAATGTACCGGATGCGGCAAGTGCGCGGAGAAGTGTCCGAAGAAGATTATCCGTCCGGTATAAACAGAAACCGGACATGAAAACGACGCAGACGAAAATTCGTCTGCGTCATTTTTTTCAGCTGCCGGGAAAGAGATTCGGCTGCTGCCGGTCAGGAACCGGTTTCCTGAAAGGTGATATCGTCTCCGATTCCGGAGCTTGTATGTATCTCGTAGTCACTGGTAATAAAAATCGCTTCTGTATTATCCAGGCTTTCGATCAGTTCCATTCCCTTTTCCAGTCCAAGGGAGAAACAGGTGGTGCTTAAGGCGTCTCCGTCTACGGACTCTTCAGAGAAAATAGTGACATCGAAAAGATTATTGTCTACCGGATAGCCTGTGGAGGTATCCATAATATGATGATAGATTTTCCCGTCCAGTTCAAAATACCGTTCGTAGTTTCCGGAAGAAACGACAGACAGATCGGAGACACTGGCGGCGCCGATGGTACTGTTGGTTTCATCAAAGGGCTTCTGGATTCCGATGTTGAACGGAGTGCCGTCCGGCTTGTCTCCTATAACAAGTACATTTCCGCCCAGATTTATCATACCGGAAGTGACGCCCTGTTCTACAAGATATTCCTTCATCCGGTCAGCGATATATCCTTTGGCGATAGCTCCAAGATCCAGCTTTGTCCCTGCATGTGTGATCGCCACTTCATTTCCGCGGACAGAAACATACTCATATCTGATGGTATCGAGAGCAGCCCGGATATCTGCATCATCAGGAATGACTCCCGGATTATTGGTAATATCCCAGAGATCGGAGAGTGCGCCGACGGTGATGTCGAAAACGCCGTCAGTTAATTGACAGTAATATAAGCTCTTTTCCAGCAGGTCAATGGTTTCGTCGTCTACTGTGACGTAGGCGCCGTCCGCATTGTTGATCCGGGAGATATCGCTGTCATTTATGGTGCGGCTGAAAAGCTGTTCGTAATGCTCTGCCATATCGAAGCAGTCCTGAATCAGATCTTCATTATCTTTGCCGTATACCGTGATCGTGATGACCGTATCAAAGTAGGTTCCGGTGTCGCTGTATGAGGCGGAGGAGGCCGGTGAACTGCAGCCGGTCAGTGCAGCGCCCAGAAGAGAGATACACAGACCGGAAATGATAAGTGATTTTTTCAGGTGTCTTTTTTGCATAATTGAATCCTTTTCCTGTATTCGCATAATTCTGCAATACTAACAGTATAACGAATTGATTTGTAGAATACAACAGAAAAATAAATTGACGGACAGGAAAACAACAGCTATAATAGCAAAGGATTCAACATAAGAATTATAAAAGATGGAGCAGAAACGATTTCTATGCATGCGAATGACTATTTTAAATATAAAAAGAGAGTGGTTGTAAAGATTGGCTCTTCTTCCCTGCAGCACGTCCAGACAGGAGATATGGATTATTACAAAATAGAGAAGCTGGTGAGGGAACTCTGTGATCTGAGGAACAGAGGGATTGATGTATGCCTGGTCAGCTCAGGCGCTATTGCGGCAGGGCGTCAGGCGCTGGGTCTTGTGGAGCGTCCGACGGAGAACTCTATGAAACAGGCCTGCGCGGCGGTCGGACAGGCCCGTCTGATGATGACTTATCAGAAAATATTTGCGGAATACAACCATACGGCCGGACAGGTGCTGATTACAAAAAATACAATGTTTTTGCCGGTTTCCAGAGAAAATGCACACAATACTTTTGAGAAGTTATTCCGGCTGGGGGCAATTCCTGTAGTAAATGAGAATGATACGGTTTCCACCTATGAAATGCAGTTTGGCGATAATGATACCCTTTCTGCACTGGTGGCTTCTTTGATTGACGCGGATCTGCTGATTCTTCTGTCGGATATTGACGGTCTGTATACTGACGATCCCCGGGAGAATCCGGATGCAACACTGGTGGAGATTGTGGAGCAGATGGATGAGCGTTTTGACGCCATGGCAAAAGAATCTACCGGCAGTGATGTGGGAACGGGAGGCATGGCAACAAAGCTGACGGCTGCTCGGATCGCTACCGCATCCGGGGCAGATATGATTATTGCAAACGCGCAGGATGTGGGAATTCTTCATGATATTATTGAAGGAGATTTCCGGGGAACCTTTTTTAAGGGGCAGAAAAACAGTGAGTTCAATATTGAAGAATATCTCAAAGAGCATTGAACGGCCCGGACAGTATTGGAAGAAAGGTATGGTATCAGAATGACAGATGAGAAAATAGCGCGTATTAATGAATTATATCATAAATCAAAGGCGGAAGGATTGACGGAAGCAGAAAAAAAGGAGCAGGCAGTGCTCCGGGCTGAATATATTGCTTCTGTTCGCCGGAATCTGAAAATGCAGCTTGATAATATTGATGTACAGAATCCGGATGGAACAGTAGAAAATCTGGGTGAAAAATACGGGAAAAAGGAAATAACTTCCTGATTCCCGCAGGCTTCCGGTTTATTCCGGAAGCTTTTCTTCTATGATTTCCTTATCCTTCTTTTTCTTTTTTGACAGCTTCTTGTTCTTTTCGGCTGGCCTCAGATATTTTTTGATCACAAAAACAATAGCAATGCCGATGATAGTCAGGAGATTTTCCATGGCGCTGGTGTCGATGACTACCATATGACGCACGATTACGAAAATCACAACATCGAGAACTGTGTCCATATCAGGATTACACAGCATCTTGAAGAACTCGATTCCGATCAGAATATTCAGCACATATTCCAGAAAATGCAGAAAAGCGTGGACGGAATCACGGTTGTTGATAAACTCCAGCAGCGGATCCCAAAGGGAAATGATTGCGATAATTACGGCAATGATTAATATCACATTAATAACGATTTCGAGAACCTCGCTGGTTTTGTCAATGAAATTTCTGATTTTTTCTCTCATAATTTTTCCTCAGCACAATATTTCTGAACACAGTATACAGGATATTTGTCCCTTTGTAAAACAAAATTATTTCACTGTCTCCAGATATTTTAAAATGGCCGCGGGAGATGGATCCTCCGGACAGATAAAATAAAGGGGCTCATGCAGAGTATTAAAGTCATGAGCGTCAGAACTGTTCAGCATATTGCAGCTTCGCAGATATGGATACTGTTCCTGCAGAGACGGCCAGTCCGCAGGATCTTTTACTTCCACACAGGAAAACCGGCTGTCGGGAGGAATCAGTCCCAGGTTACCCAGCAGACTGGTGGAAGGTTTGTTGATATGGGCCGGAACCATAATGCCGTGATACTGGCTGACCAGTCCATACACCTGATCAAAGGAGATCGCGGTAGCGGAAATCAGAAGCTTCTCCTCTCTGCCGCAGATCCGGTCATGCCTGTCGTAAATAATCTGGTTGCCGAAAACGGAAGGCGTGTTTGGGATGGCCGGAAGCTGTTCGTATACGTAAGCATCGAATGCCATGGCGTCCTCCAGAGAAGAAAAGTAGCACAGGACATGAACCTCTTCCGCAGTGGTCAGTTCCATGCCGAACAGGATATTCATTCCGTATGCGTCTGCCGCTGCGGCAAAGGCAGGACAGTTTTTGCAGCTGCTGTGATCTGTAAGGGCAATCAGATCCAGACCGATTACCTTTGCCATTCCCACAATGTTCGCCGGTGTCATATCGTCATCTCCGCAGGGGGAGAGACAGGAATGGATGTGCAGGTCATATGCTAATTCAGGCATGGATCTGTTTGTAAACCTCCAGAGCTGTATCGAAAATAGCTTTGTCTGTGCGGAGCAGAGTGATATCCTGGGAAACTGCTTTCATTTTCATGTTGTCGTCAACATTGGCGTTTCCGCAGAGGATAACACAGGCGGCATCCGCCAGGGATGCGACCGCAAGTGTGTTCATATTGGACATCACTGTACACCACGCGCATCCGGACGGTGCATTGCCCATGGCTACGCTTAACAGATCACAGCAGTAGGGCTCGCTGATTTCAGCATTTCCGCTGCCCATATGGATCACTTCAAGATTCATGTTTTTTACAATTTCATTTACTGTCATAAATATTACCTCGCAGTTTTTCGTAATAAAAATAGCAGCATACCGTCAGGTATGTTGTGATTCGTTCTTATCAGATTCAGATTCCTTATCAGACTGTTCTTCCTCTGCCAGAAGATCTGCCGCTTTGACTCTGTCCAGAAAAATGCAGTCTCCGATTCTGGCCTTCCCGATGGATTTTACAATATCGGAAGCGAGAGATTTGCAGGTGGGAGAGCCGCAGCATCCGCAGTCCAGACCAGGCAGATATTCCAGGATCCGGTCCATTTTCTTCATGTTTTCCATACTTTCAAAAATGTCTTCTCCCAGGCTGTAAACCGGTTCAAACTTAATAGACTCGGACCAGACAAAATCTTCCAGTGTGTGATCTGTGAGAAGAGAGCTGTCCGTTTTTAAAAACGGTTCCGTATGGTTCATACGGGTAGTCTTTGTTTTGGCAAGGTATGCGTTTTCTACCGTGAGAACGCCGCCCACGCAGCCGGCGCTGCAGGAATTCAGTTCCACAAACTGCAGACCGGGCTCGAATTTTTCGTCCTCAATATCCTCCAGAACCTGTATGACGTTTTCAATACCGTCTGCCGCCAGATATTCGTTGGACTTGATGCCGAAAGCCTCTCCGCCGCTGACTGCCCAGCCTTTTCCCAGACGACCGGAGTGGGAAAGCTGCTGCACATTTTTTTCCGCATCCTTCATATGAGAGAGCAGCAGGGGATAGTAATCCTTGATGGCAATAACACGGTCCACATTGCTTTTGGCAAGTCCGAGAGGCGCGAACGTGAAGGCTACTTTAGAAGGACAGGGGGAGATAAATACAACCCCGATTTCCTCGCTTTTTAAGCCGGTCTTTTCGATGGCCCGCTCTCTGGCCAGCTGCGCCGCTACTTCCATAGGCGGAAGAATCGGGAGCAGATGGGGAATCAGATTTGGGAAACGCACCCGGATCAGACGCTCAATGGTTGGGCAGGCAGTGCTGATCAGCGGCCACTGCTCCGGATGAGCCAGTATGTATTTGTGTGTCGCTTCGGACACCAGTTCAGCTGCGGCGCTGACCTCAAAAACATCGTCAAAGCCGGAGCGCAGAATTGCGGTCAGCACGATGTTGACATCGTCAAGATGATTAAACTGGCTGTACAGTGTAGGAGCGGGCAGAGCAATCAGGTATGGAAATTCTGCCCGTACTTTTTCAAATTCATCCCGCCGGCACCGCTTGGCGTGGTGGGGACAGTGTTTATAGCATTCTCCGCAGTCGATGCAGTACTGGGAAATGATGAAAGCTTTTCCGTCCCTGATCCGGATCGCCTGCGTAGGACACCGTTTCAGGCAGGTAAAACACCCGCTGCATCTGTCTGCAAACAGAAAAACAGAATGGTAAAATTTGTTCATAATATAAAACCCTCGTAAAATATCCCTGTATTAAAACCTTATATCCTTAGAAATTGATGGCCATGGTGACGGTAGTTCCTACATTTAATTCTGTATCAATGTGGATTTCATCGGAGGAACGCTTCATATTGGGAAGCCCCATTCCGGCTCCGAAGCCAAGCATATTGACTTCTTCATTGGCGGTGGAAAAGCCCTCCTGCATGGCCTGTTCGATGTCGGGGATGCCGGGACCCACATCCTTTAAAACCATCAGAATCCGGTCCGGAAAAATGTCGACATCGATGACGCCGCCGTTGGCATGAATCACCATATTAATTTCACCCTCGTAAATCGCAATGGAACAGCGGCGGATAATATCCGGCGGAAGATTCATTTCTTTTAGTTTCTGTTTTAATTTACTGCTTGCTTCTCCGGCCCTGGAAAAATCATTGCCGTCTACTTCAAACTGATAATGTATGCTGTTCATTTTCAGAATCCCCTTTCCTGGTAAAGTCTTCCGCAGGACTCATACATGGGAAGCTCCGATCTTATGATAAAGATGCCGCATTCCTCTGCCATACGAAGCATTTCTTCTGTGGGAGTTTTCCCGCGGATAAATGCGATGCAGATGATATCAAGCATTTCCGCTGTACGGATCACCTGGGGATTGCAGAGCCCGGTAAGGAGAAGCGCATTCTTCTTGATAAAAGCAAGAACGTCACTCATCATATCCGCGCCGCAGATGGTTTCAATTTCTTTGTTCAGATCCGCATTTTTGGATAACACCTCAGCTTCCAGTAGCTCAACTGCTTTTCCGATTGTCATAGTGTACAAAACCTCCAAGAATTCGCATGATTGTATTTTTTTAAATGCACAAACTAACAATAAGTATATCATATGTAATGTACATATTCAACAAAAAATAAAGGAAAAATTATGTAAAAAATTATGATGTTTGCGAAATTAAACAAACCTAACGGAGTGTTTGGTAGATTTTTAACAAAGAAGGGAGAAATTTTTTGTTGAAAATTATGAAAGATGATGATATCATATCATTTGTAGTGAGTAGGGAATACATACTCGGTATAGGAGGGATAATTTTGGATAACGCAAATCGTGTTCCGTTTCATGGAACAAAAGAACAGAAAGCGCAGCTTCTTGCAGTGATTGAAGAGCTTCGGGATACCCAGGGATGCCTGATGCCGATCATGCAGAAGGCGCAGGACATTTATGGATATCTTCCATATGAAGTCCAGAAGATGATTTCCGACGAGCTGGAGGTACCGTTGGAAAAGATCTATGGAGTGGCAACCTTTTACTCTATGTTTAATCTGTACCCCAAGGGAAAGTACAAAATTTCTGTATGTCTTGGAACAGCATGTTATGTTAAGGGTTCCGGCGATATTTACAGCAAGCTTATGGAGAAACTGGGAATCCAGGGCGGACAGTGTACTATGGACGGCAAGTTTTCTCTGGATGCCTGCCGCTGTATCGGCGCCTGCGGGCTTGCTCCGGTTATGATGGTGAATGATGATGTATACGGACGTCTGACACCGGATGAGATTGACGGAATTCTGGCGAAATATGAATAATGCTGCCGGAGATTTCACTTAATATTCTGGATATTGCTCAAAATTCAATTTCCGCGAAAGCCTCATTGATTCAGATAAAGGTGGAGACAGATTCTGACCGGAATCTGCTGAATGTTACGATTGCCGATAACGGAAAAGGAATGACGGAAGAAATGCTCACTGCTGTAACAGATCCGTTTTTCACGACCAGAACCACACGCAGTGTCGGTCTGGGCGTTCCTTTTTTCAAACAGGCTGCCGAATGCACAGGGGGAAATTTTTCTGTGTCTTCATTCCCGGGCAGCGGGACAACGGTGACTGCGCAGTTTCATACGGATCATATTGACTGCATGCCGCTGGGAGATGTGAATGCGACTGTTCATGCACTGGTGACGATGAATCCGTCAGTTGATTTTATATACGAGCGCCGGGCAGATGACAGATCTTTTTGCCTGGATACACGGCAGATGAGAGAGATTCTCGGTGATGTTCCTTTTGATCAGCCTGAGGTTGCGGCATTTATCAGGAGCTATCTGGAAGAAAATGAAACAGAAATAATGAAACTATAGAAAAGTGATTGCTGAATTGGAGGAGCCGAAATGAAATCACTGGAAGAATTAAAAGCGATTAGAGATAAGATGAAGGGGCAGATCGGCATGCGTTCCGAGGATGATGATAACATCCGTGTGGTTGTAGGAATGGCTACCTGCGGGATTGCCAGCGGTGCGCGTCCGGTTCTGAATCTTCTGGTAAACGAGGTTCAGGCCAGAAATCTGGAAAACATTACTGTAACACAGACAGGATGCATCGGTTTGTGTCAGTATGAGCCCATTGTTGAGGTTTTTGAGCCGGGCAGAGAAAAGATTACATATGTAAAAGTAAATGAAGAGAAAGCTCTGGAGATTCTGGAACAGCATCTGATCAAGGGCAACGTGGTTGACAAATACCTGCTTCATATGGAAGAGAAATAAGGAGGGAGTGACTGATATGTATCGAGCACATGTATTAGTCTGCGGTGGTACTGGCTGCACATCCTCTGGAAGCGCCCAGATCATTCAGACACTGGAAGATGAGATCAAAAAGAATGGTCTTCAGAATGAGATTTCTGTAGTAAAAACGGGATGCCACGGACTTTGCGCCGAGGGTCCGGTGATGATAGTATATCCGGAAGCTGTATTTTATTCTCAGGTAAAGCCGGAGGATGTTCCGGAGATTGTTTCCGAGCACCTCTTAAAAGGGCGTGTTGTGGAGCGTCTTGTATATCATGAGGCAAAAAAAGATGATGGAACAGTTTCATCATTGAACGAGACTACATTTTATAAAAAGCAGCACAGAATTGCACTCAGAAACTGTGGCGTTATCAATCCGGAAAGTATTGATGAGTATATCGGTACCGGCGGATATGAGGCTCTCGGCAAGGTACTTACTGAGATGTCTCCGGATGAGGTTATTCAGACTATTCTGGACAGCGGACTGCGGGGGCGCGGAGGCGCTGGATTCCCTACCGGACTTAAATGGAGATTTGCTTCCGGAAACCGCGGAAATGTTCAGAAATATGTATGCTGTAATGCGGATGAGGGTGATCCGGGAGCATTCATGGATCGTTCCGTTCTTGAGGGAGACCCTCATGTAGTCCTTGAGGCTATGGCTATTGCAGGTTACGCCATCGGCGCAAATCAGGGATATATTTATGTCCGTGCGGAGTATCCGATTGCTGTGGAACGTCTCCATATTGCCATTGATCAGGCGAGAGAGTACGGACTGCTTGGAAAAGATATTTTCGGATCCGGATTTGATTTTGATATCGATCTCCGCCTTGGAGCGGGCGCATTCGTCTGCGGCGAGGAGACTGCCCTGATGACATCCATCGAGGGCAACAGAGGCGAGCCCCGTCCGAGACCGCCGTTCCCGGCAGTAAAAGGTCTGTTTGCATGTCCGACCATTCTGAACAATGTTGAGACCTGGGCAAACATTCCTCAGATTATTCTGAACGGTCCGGAATGGTTTGCATCCATGGGTACGGAAAAGTCAAAGGGAACCAAGGTGTTCGCGCTCGGAGGAAAGATCAACAACACCGGTCTTGTGGAGATTCCCATGGGAACCACGCTCCGTACTGTTATTGAAGATATCGGCGGCGGCATCCCGAACGGCAAGAAGTTTAAGGCAGCTCAGACCGGAGGTCCTTCCGGCGGATGTATTCCGGCGGAGCACATAGATATTCCGATTGATTATGATAATCTGATCAGCATCGGTTCCATGATGGGTTCCGGCGGTCTGATTGTTATGGATGAGGACACCTGTATGGTGGATATCGCCAAGTTCTTCCTGCAGTTTACCGTGGATGAGTCCTGCGGAAAATGTACCCCCTGCCGTGTTGGTACGAAGCGTCTTCTGGAGATTCTGGAGAAGATTACAGAGGGCAGAGGAACACTGGAAGATCTTGATAAGCTGGAAGAGCTGTGCTACTACATTAAGGAAAATGCTCAGTGCGGTCTGGGACAGACAGCGCCCAACCCGGTATTATCTACTCTGCGTTATTTCCGTGATGAATATGAGGAGCATGTTGTAAACAAGAGATGTCCGGCCGGCGTATGTAAGAAGCTGATTACCTTCAAGATCGATCCGATCAAATGTAAGGGATGTACTCTTTGTGCACGGAACTGTCCTGCGGATGCCATTGAGGGCGCCATCAAGACAGCTCATTATATTGACAATGACAAGTGCGTGAAGTGCGGAACCTGTATCGAGAAGTGCCGGTTTGGCGCGATCTACAAAGAGTAACGGAGGTATCAATCATGGAATATGTAAATATTAAAATTAATGGTGTCGAGATCTCTGCTCCCGCAGGATCCACCATTCTGGAAGCGGCACGTCTGGCGAATATTGAGATACCGACCTTATGCTACCTGAAAGAGATCAATGAGATCGGCGCCTGCAGAATGTGCGTAGTAGAAGTAAAGGGAGCAAAATCCCTTGTGACAGCCTGTGTATACCCGATTAATGAGGGAATGGAAGTATATACCAATACACCGAAGGTTGTTTCTTCCAGAAAGAAGACATTGCAGCTTCTTCTTTCAAATCATGACAGAAAATGTCTCTCCTGCGTGAGAAGCGGCAACTGTGAGCTTCAGAAACTCTGCCGTGACTATAAGGTGGACGACGAGGGATTATATGATGGTGAGCGGATTCAGTATGAACTGGATACATCTGCTGCCCATATGGTCCGCGATAATAACAAGTGTATTCTCTGCAGACGCTGCAGCGCTGTCTGTGAGAAGGTTCAGGGAATCGGCGTAATCGGACCGAATGAGCGTGGATTCAGGACATTTATCGGATCTGCATTTGAGATGGGGCTGGGCGAGACCAGCTGTGTTTCCTGTGGACAGTGTATTGCTGCATGTCCGACCGGCGCTATTTATGAGAAGGATAATACACAGGAAGTATTCGCGGCGATTGCGGATCCGGATAAGTATGTGGTTGTCCAGACTGCCCCGGCAGTCCGCGCCGGACTCGGCGAGTTTTTCGGCTATCCCATCGGAACCGATGTGGAGGGCAAGCTGGCGGCTGCGCTCCGGAGACTTGGCTTTGATAAGGTATTTGATACCAATTTTAGTGCAGACCTTACCATCATGGAAGAGGCGAATGAATTCCTTGACAGAGTTCAGAATGGCGGAGTACTGCCGATGATTACATCCTGTTCTCCCGGATGGATCAAGTACTGTGAGCATTACTTCCCGGATATGACAGAGAATCTGTCCAGCTGCAAGTCCCCGCAGCAGATGTTCGGTGCAATTGCGAAGTCCTACTATGCGGAGAAAATGGGAATTGATAAGGAAAAGATGGTTGTTGTCAGCGTAATGCCCTGTACCGCAAAGAAGTTTGAGATCGGCAGAGATGATGAAGACGGCGCAGGTGTGCCTGATGTGGATTTTGCCATCACTACAAGAGAGCTTGGAAGAATGATCGAGCGTGCCGGAATCAAGTTTGAGACTCTTCCGGATGAGGAGTTTGATCTGCCGTTAGGCCTTGGAACCGGCGCAGCCGTAATTTTCGGCGCTACCGGAGGCGTAATGGAGGCAGCCCTTCGTACCGCAGTGGAGAAGCTGACCGGAGAGGAGCTGGCAAGTCTTGATTTCACAGATGTGAGAGGAACGAAAGGCATCAAGGAAGCCACCTACAATGTGGCAGGCATGGACGTGAAGGTGGCGGTTGCTTCCGGACTGGGAAATGCGAGAGAGCTTCTGAAGAAAGTTCAGTCCGGCGAGGCAGACTACCACTTTATCGAGATCATGGGATGCCCGGGCGGATGCGTCAACGGAGGCGGACAGCCTCAGCAGCCGGGATATGTACGCAATACTGTGGATATCCGGGCGAAGCGCGCGGAGGTTCTTTACAATATTGACAAGAACAATCCGATCCGTAAGTCTCATGAGAATCCGGCGATCATTGAGCTTTATGATACCTATCTGGGTGAACCGGGAAGCCACAGAGCTCATGAACTGCTTCATACAACATATGTAAAACGAGTTGTAAATAAGGATCTGTAAAATAATTTGAAAAAGACCGCATACAGCGGTCTTTTTCTGTTGAATAACCGGGCAAAAGATTTTAAAATAGATGTATAAATGTTTGGGAGGATACAGTCTATGAATGTAATTAATTTTAGAGATGCCAACTGTGCGCACTGCTATAAATGTCTGCGGAACTGTGATGTGAAAGCAATCCGGATCAAAAACGGACAGGCGCAGATTGTGCAGGATATGTGTATTTACTGCGGACACTGTATGGAGATCTGTCCCCAGAAGGCCAAGACCTTTGACAGTGATCTGGAATATGTAAAGCATATGCTGAAACACAGGGAAAAACTGGTGGTTTCTCTGGATCCGTCCTACAGCGGTCTTCTGAATCTGAATCAGCCGAAAAAAATCGTGGATGCATTGTATAAACTGGGGTTCGCGGATGTCCGGGAAACGGCGGAAGGCGCGGCGTTGATTACGGAAGAGTATGCCCGTCTGATCGAAGAGGGAAAGATGGAGAATATTATTACTACCAGCTGCCCGGCAATTATTTATCTGGTGGAAAAGCATTATCCCATGTTGATTCCCTATCTGGCTCCGGTGATTTCACCTATGATTGCTCATGGGCGGATGATTAAGGCAAAGATGGGGAAACATACGAAAGTTGTTTTTATCGGTCCCTGCGTGGCGAAAAAAATGGAAGCGGAAGCGGATCGCAGCACTCTGGGGGCAGTAGATGCAGTAATTGAGTTTAATGAGCTGGAGCAGTGGCTGGCAGAGGAAGACATTGATGTCAATCGCTGTGAGGAGCGCGAATTCAGCAATCCGGATCCCCAGGTAAATCAGCTTTATCCGGTTCCAACCGGCATTATGAGAGCAGTCAGCGCTTACTGCAATACCGGGAAATACAAGATGATGACAGTGAGTTCTGTCAAAAGTTCACGAGAACTGCTTCACAGTATGAAGCGCGGTTATCTGAAAAATTGTTTTGTAGAACTGAACCTCTGCTCCGGAGGCTGCGTAAACGGTCCCGGTGTCAATAAGCGAAGAGGGTTCCGGTTCAAGGCTGCCATGAATATTGAGGATAATGTCTGCATGGGAGCCGTGCATATGGATAATCCTTTATCACCAAAGCAGATGAGCCGCAGCTACACGCCGCAGCAGGTGCTTGATAAAATGCCGAGCGAGGCGGAGATTAAGGAAATTTTAAAAACAATCGGCAAGAGCAACAGCGATACGGAGTTCAACTGCGGCGCCTGCGGTTATATGAGCTGCAGGGAGAAGGCGATTGCTATTTATCAGGGAAAGGCTGAGGCTGCTATGTGTCTGATCCGTTCCTATGAGAATGCCCGGTCTCAGGCTAATGTGGTAATGGAAAATATTCCGAGTATTGTCATGATTGTAGACAAGGATTTTCGGATTCGGGAGTTTAATAAGAAGGCTGAACAGGTTTTCGGAACAACCAGGAGTGAGGCATTAAAAAGCTATCTGTTTGATTATATAGATACAACAGAGTTTGAGGAGGTTTATCTGACCCATGAGCCGAAGATTCATATGAAGAAGAAATGGGACTATTATCAGATGACTGTTCTGGAGACCATTGTCTATGTGGAGAATGCGGACCGGGTTCTGGCTGTGATTGAGGATGTAACCTCGGAGGAAAGCCGTGCGGAGAAGCTGATGTTAAAGAAACTGAATTCCATTAAAATGGCTCAGGATGTGATCGATAAGCAGATGAAGACAGCGCAGGAGATTGCGGGGCTTCTCGGCGAGACAACGGCTGAAACAAAGGCTACGCTGAATGAGCTTCGGGATTATATGCTGCAGGAAGAGGACGCATAATGAAAAATATTACAATCGACATGGCATATAAAAGCCTGAACCACATCGGCGAGGAGCTGTGCGGCGACAAGGTGGAAATTGTAAATAACGACGACAGCAGGATTCTGATTCTGGCGGACGGCATGGGAAGCGGGATCCGTGCCAATATTCTGGCAACTCTTACCTCAAAGATTATCGCAACCCTGCTGAAGCATAACACTTCGATTGACGAGGTTGTTTCAACGATAGCGAAAACACTTCCCGTCTCCTCCGTGAATGGCGCTGCTTATGCCACATTCAGCGTGATCCAGGCTTTTTATGACGGAAGGATTTATGTGGTAGAATATGATAATCCGGAATGTATTCTGATCCGGGACGGGAAAGTGCAGAAGCTGCCTTTCCGGATCCGCGAGATTGAGGGAAAGAAGATCAGGGAGTGTGAGTTTATTTCACAGCTTGGAGATTCTCTGGCAATTGTGAGTGACGGCTGTCTGTACTGCGGTACCGGGGAAATTATGAACTACAGCTGGGACTGGAAAGCGTTGTCCAACTGTGCTCAGATTGCCGCTCAGAAAAGTCAGAATGCCCAGCAGATGGCGGATCACATCAATGCCAACTGCGCGGAGCTTTATGGGAATATCCCCACGGATGACACCACAGTGGCGGTAGCCCGCGTGATGGAGGAAAAGATAATCAGTATTCTTACCGGACCGCCGGCGGATAAGGCAGACGATTATAAGATGGTGGAAGCTTTTATGGAGCATGACGGTATTAAGATTGTCTGCGGTGGAAGCACCAGTCACATGGTAGCCCGCGTGCTGAATGAACGTCTGGTTCCTGTGGACGACCGGCTGGATCCGGAGATTCCTCCTACTTCAAAGATCAAGGGGATTGATCTGGTGACGGAAGGAGTACTGACTCTCCACAAAGCAGTGGAGTTATTGGAACGATATGCGGATAATGATGTTTCCGAAGATTTCTTTATGGAACTGAGCCGGGATAACGGAGCCACAAGAATTGTAATCTATTTTATGGAAGATTGTTCCACAGTGCATCTGTATATCGGAAAAGCCGTGAATATGGATTATACAGATAAGACGCTTCCTTTTGAGATTTCCGCCCGGCAGAGCCTGACTCAGAGACTGATTGCCGTATTGGAAAAAATGAATAAAAAAGTGTTTGTCCACTATTACTAAAGCAAGCTTTTTTGTTCATATTTAACATATTACGATTTTCTTAAATATAAGTCTGAGACCGGCGGAGCGATTGACATTTTAATCCGAAGTGATTACAATAGGGCATATTGGTTCAGATGCGGGGATTTGCATCAGTGCGTTCTGCGGAAGAACCAGCAGGAATCAAAAGAAACATCCGGGAGAATTCCGTCTGCGGGATTATCGGGGCGGCTTTCCCGAAATAAAGGTAAGAAGGGTTAAAATGGCATCAGAGACACAGACAGAAAAAAGGGATGGAGCACAGACGCAGATGAGGAGCAGAAGACAACAGCATAAGCGCCAGAAACGCCAGCAGAAGCTTGTTATTGCAGCGGTGGTTCTTGTCCTGCTTGGGATTATTTATCTGGCGGGAGCGCTGTATTTCAGGAATCATTTTCTCCCTCATACTGTAATTAACGGAGTTGCCTGCGGCGGGAGAAGTGTGGAGCAGAGTACAGCACAGTTTGAGAAAACGGCTGCCGATTATACTCTGGCATTGAAAGAAAGAGATGATAAGGAAGAAGTGATTTCCGGTTCTGATATTGATCTGGAAGTTCATCTGGGAGACAGTCTGGAGCAGCTTCTGGACAGTCAGAATGGATTTACCTGGATTGCCCACATTTTCGGGCGTGCGGAGGATACCGTAGAAACAGCGGTTACTTATGATTCTTCAAAGCTTCAGCAGGTGCTGGCAGAAATGGACTGTATGGACAGTGAACAGATTTATGATTCACAGAATGCCTCTCTATCCGAATACCAGGAGGGAGCCGGATATGAGCTGACAGATGAAGTTTACGGTACAAGGATCAATGAAGAGGTCTTTTATGACCGGCTGGATCAGGCAATTACAGAGTTTGCCAGTGAGCTTGATCTGTCGGAGAGCGGATGTTATGTGGATCCCGTGTATACAGCAGATTCCGAAGAAGCGCAGAATATGCTGGAGACGGCAAACCGTTATGTCAATACTACAATCACCTGGCAGTTCGGGGAGAACGAGGAAGTGCTGGACGGTTCTGTAATCAGCCAGTGGATCCAGGTTGGTGATGACTGCTCCGTGACACTGGACAGCGAAAAGGAGGCAGAATACATATCTGATCTGGCCAGTAAATATGATACCAAGTGGAAGTCACGTACCCTGGTGACTCATTCGGGGGAGACAGTGACAGTCCCGGCGGGAGGAAATTATGGCTGGAGAATGAACCAGGATGAAACAATTGCAGCGCTGAACGGCTACCTGGAGAATGGCGAGAACTATACCGGAGAGGTGGTTTATTATCAGAGAGCGGCACAATACGACGATCCCGACTATGGAGATACGTATGTGGAAGTCAGTATTTCGGATCAGCATTTCTGGTATTACCAGAACGGCACAGTCGTGCTGGAATCTGATTTCGTTTCCGGAGATCCCACCAAAGGACATGATACGCCAAAGGGGGCTTACCAGCTTGCCTACAAAGCCAGGGATCAGGTGCTGGAAGGCGAGGGATACAGTTCCCCGGTAGATTACTGGATGCCGTTCGTAGACGGCGTAGGCTTTCATGACGCTTCCTGGAGAGACCGGTTCGGTGGGAATATTTACCAGGGGGATGGTTCCCATGGATGTCTGAATCTTCCCAGCAGCGTGGCGAAGCAGCTGTATGATATGATTGAGGCCGGGACGGCGATTCTGGTTTACTAATAATGTAACTTAATATTTTGAAAAGTCAAAGAGGACTATCGCATTTATAATGCGCTGGTCCTTTTGTGTTATGAAAAGGAGGATTACTGTGGCAGCATTTGACAGGATTTTATCCGGTATTCCGGAGATGGATAAAACATTTGATCATATACGTCTGGGGGACAATGTGGTATGGCAGGTATCACAGCTGAGTGATTTTACATATTTCGTGGATCCCTTTGTGAAGCAGGCGATCGCAGATAACCGGAATCTGATCTACATCCGCTTTGCTTCCCACGAGCCTCTGGTGGAGCCCCAGGAAGGCGTGAAGATTTATCATGTGGAACTGACCCACCGCTTTGAAACCTTTTCTGTGACGATTCACAATATCATTGAGTCTGAGGGAAGGGATGCTTTTTATGTGTTTGACTGTTTGTCCGAGCTGCAGAGCGCCTGGGCAACAGACCTGATGATGGGAAATTTTTTCAAGGTGACCTGCCCGTTTCTGTTTCAGCTGGATACCGTGGCGTATTTCCCTGTCATAAGAGGCAGACATTCGAACCAGGCCATTGCGAAAATCCGCGAGACAACCCAGCTTCTGATCGATGTATATGGCGATGATGATATTCTGTATGTGCATCCGCTGAAAGTCTGGAACCGTTATACGCCCATGATGTTTCTGCCTTATATATATCAGCCCCAGAAAGGAGATTTTCATGTTCTGACGGATGGAATGGAGATCAGCCGTTACTACAGTATGTTGAACCGGATGCAGGATGTGGAAGATGAGATGGAAGCTGACAGCTGGGACAGATTTTTCCGACAGGCGAAGATCCAGAACAGGGAAAGCGCTCTGTCGGAAGAATCAAAGCAGTTTATGTGCAAGGTAATGATGACCCGGGACCAGAAACTGAGGGAACTGGTCAGCCGCTATTTCCGTCCGGAGGATTATTTTGCTGTCCGTGACCGGATGGTAGGAACGGGAATGATTGGAGGAAAATCCTGCGGGATGCTTCTGGCGCGGAAAATTGTGGAGCACGAAATGCCGGAATACAGACAATATATGGAACCCCATGATTCCTTTTTTATCGGATCGGATGTTTTTTATACTTTTCTGGTGGAAAACGACTGCTGGGATCTGCGGATCCGGCAGAGGACGCCGGAGGGGTATTTCTCTGTGGCAGAAGAGTTCCAGCAGGCGATTCTTAAAGGTCATTTTCCGGAGGATATCCGGGAGAAATTCCGGAAGTTACTGGATTACTTTGGCCGCAGCCCGATTATTGTGCGCTCCAGCAGTATTCTGGAAGACGGTTTCGGTAATGCCTTTGCCGGGAAGTATGAGTCTGTGTTCTGCGTCAACGCGGGCGCCCAGGAGGAACGGCTGGAAAGGTTTGAAGAGGCAGTGAAACAGGTCTATGTCAGCACGCTGGATAAATCAGCCCTGGAATACCGTTACCAGAGAAACCTCCATAACCGGGACGAACAGATGGCTCTTCTGGTGCAGCGTGTTTCCGGATCTTATTTCGGTCCTTATTATATGCCCTGTGCGGCAGGCGTTGGTTTCTCCTACAGTATGTACCGTTTTATGAGAGACATGGATCCTGCGGCGGGAATGCTGCGCCTGGTGGCCGGGCTGGGAACGAAGGCAGTTGACCGTACCCAGGGAGATTATCCCCGGCTGATCGCGCTGGACCGGCCGATGGCGTATGCCCGTCCCAGTGTGGCGGAGCGGCACCGGTATTCCCAGAGAAAGATGGATATGCTGGATACGGAGAAAAACGAACTGGTGGAACATGCCATGGAGGATGTGCTGGATCTGCTTCCGATGAAATGCAGGAAAAATCTGCTGGAGCATGACACAGAGGCGGAGCTGATGCTCCGGCAGCGGGGAGATTACAGGAATGTATATTTTATTTCCTGCCAGGGGCTGGCCCGCAATGCAGTTTTCACAGGGATGATGCAGAAGATGCTGAAAACACTGCAGCGTGTTTATGGCTCTCCGGTGGATATTGAATATACCATAAATCTGGGAGAGGAAGGCGATTTTGTTGTAAATCTGCTTCAGTGCCGTCCTCTTCAGACCTGTGAGGATGAAGAGAAGGTTGATATCCCGCAGATCCCGGAAGAAAATGCGGTAATCCATATCCGGGACTGCTGTATGGGACGGTCCAGGTCAGTGAAAATTTCCGCTGTTGTGAAAGTGGATGCCTTTGAATATTACAGCTATCCTTATGTGGAAAAGCCCAGCGTGGCGAGGGCTGTCGGGAAGCTGAATGCTTATTTTAAACAGAAAAAGATGTCAGTGGTTCTGATTGTTCCCGGAAGAATCGGGACGTCGTCGCCGGAACTTGGCGTTCCTGCAGCGTTCGCGGATATCAGCGGGGTGGAAGCAATTTTTGAGGTTGCTTACAGCGAGGTCGGCTATATGCCGGAGCTGTCCTTTGGAAGCCACATGTTCCAGGATCTGGTGGAGGCGGATATTCTGTACGGCGCTGTTCTGGAGGACAAAAAGCGGCTGGCTTACCAGCCGGAACTGCTGGACGCGTCCCCGAATCAGTTTTTAAATATCTGCCCGGAATATGAAGAACTGGAAAAAATGATTCATGTAACTGTTTTTGATGAAATTTCCGCAGAATTGTATTATGATATGGAAAAGGAAGAAGCATTGTTTGCTTTGGGAAAATAAAATATCTGCGGAAATCCGGAAGAATAGACAGCAGAAAGACTGTGTGTCAATAAGGCAGGAAAATATTTCGGCAGACTGAAAAAGCAGGAGAGAGAATGAGTAAAGTATTAGTAATCGCGGAAAAGCCCTCTGTGGGAAGGGACATTGCAAGGGTGCTCCAGTGCCCGAAGAAACTGGACGGAGCCCTGGAGGGCGGAAAATATATTGTTACCTGGGGACTGGGACATCTGGTTACCCTGTGTGATCCGGAGCATTATGACAAAAAGTATAAGGAATGGAAGATGGAGGATCTCCCTATGCTTCCGGAGCATATGGATATCGATGTGATCCGGCAGACTTCAAAGCAGTACCAGGCGGTAAAAAAGCAGATTCACCGGCAGGATGTGACTCAGATTGTCATTGCCACAGATGCAGGCAGAGAGGGAGAACTGGTGGCCCGCTGGATTCTGAAAAAGGCGGGGAGCCGGAAGCCATGTAAAAGATTGTGGATTTCCTCTGTAACAGATAAGGCGATCCGGGAAGGGTTTGCACATCTGAAGGATGCAAAAAATTATGAGCCCCTTTATCATGCGGCGGTCTGCCGGGCGGAGGCGGACTGGCTGGTGGGACTGAACGCCACCAGAGCCCTGACCTGTAAATATAATGCCCAGCTTTCCTGCGGCCGTGTGCAGACGCCCACGCTGGCCATGATTGCAGCCCGGGAACAGGAAATCCGGAAGTTTGTGCCGAAGCCTTACTATGGTCTGGCGGTGACTGCCGGGGGAATCACATTTACCTGGCGGGATGAGAAAAGTGGAAGTTACCGGACCTTCAGCAAAGAGCGCATCCAGGAGATCCAGAAAATAATTTCCGGAAAGAAGCTCGCAATTACAAAGGCGGATGCGAAACGGAAGAAAAAGCAGGCGCCTCTGCTGTATGATCTGACTGAGCTTCAGAGAGAGGTCAATCAGAAATTCGGATTTTCCGCAAAGGAGACCTTAAATATCATGCAGCGCCTTTATGAGAATCATAAAGTGCTGACTTATCCCCGGACAGACTCCCGTTATCTGACGACTGATGTGGTGGGAACGATCCGGGAGAGGCTGCAGGCGGTCAATTCCGGCGCTTACCGGGATTTTGTGGTGCCTTTGCTTCGTCAGAAAATCCAGGGAAAACCGTCCTTTGTCAATGACAGTAAGGTCAACGACCATCACGCAATCATTCCCACGGAGCAGGCTCCCTCTTATATTCATATGAGCAATGAGGAGCGGAAGATCTATGATCTTGTTGTGCGCCGTTTTCTTGCCGTGCTCTATCCGGCTTATGAATATGAGGAGACAACGCTGACAGGGGAGATTTCCGGAGAGAAGTTTTTTGCCCGGGGAAACCGTGATCTGACTCCCGGCTGGAAAGCAGTTTATGAAAACCGGACAGAGGACGAGGAAGAAGAGGAGTTAAAGAAACAGAATCTTCCGGAAGTAAAGCAGGGACAGGAGTTCCCGGTTTCCAATGTCCGTATGACAGAGGGAAAAACAAAGCCTCCTGCGCGGTTCACGGAAGGAACTCTTCTGTCCGCCATGGAAAACCCTGTAAAATACATGGAGAGCCATGACAGGCAGATGGCAAAGACGCTGGGAGAAACCGGTGGTCTGGGAACTGTGGCCACCAGGGCGGATATTATCGACAAGCTGTTTTCCTCCTTCCTGCTGGAGAAGAAGGGGGAAGAGATTTACACTACAGCCAAGGCCCGTCAGCTTCTGGAACTGGTGCCGCAGGATCTGAAGAAACCGGAGCTTACCGCTGTGTGGGAGATGAAGCTTTCCCAGATCGCGAAGGGACAGCTCTCAGACCGGAAATTCATGGGAGATATCCGGGAATACGCCACGGAACTGGTGGATGAAATCAAAAAAGGAGAGGGAACTTTCCGGCATGATAACCTGACAAACAAAATCTGTCCCCAGTGCGGAAAGCGGCTGCTGGCGGTAAATGGCAAAAACAGCCGGATGCTGGTCTGCCAGGACCGGAACTGCGGTTACCGGCAGACTGTTGCGAAGATGACAAACGCCCGCTGCCCGGTCTGCCATAAGCGGATGGAACTGATCGGAAAAGGGGAGGATGCCTCCTTTGTATGTTCCTGCGGACATAAGGAGCGTCTCAGCAAGTTCCAGGAGCGCCGGAAGAAAGAAGGCGCCGGAGTGTCAAAACGCGATGTGCAGAACTATATGAAAAAGCAGCAGAAGGAAGCGGAGGTTCCGATCAATAATGCTTTCGCGGATGCACTGAAAAATATTAAGCTGTAGGAATACTGGAAAAATCCATGGTAATCAGATCTTCCGGATGGTCTTCGATCAGATGGTTTTCCCGGTACAGATCCGGAAGCATGGCAGCCAGACGGTAATATTCCTGTGGAGAGTGTCTGGACAGGCCTTTTACCCGGTTGAAGTCCACATCGAAATCTGTACGGACAGCTTTTTTATTAACGATCATCCATCCCAGCCAGAAACGGGTGCGCAGTTCAATGCCGCCTTCTACCTCTCTGGCAAAGTGAATAAAGGTTGTCCGGGGAATGTCCCAGTCGGGCGGACCACTGTGGGCACAGATGGCAGTGACTGGCTGGCTGTGAAAACGTTCCATATCAAAACCGAAGCTTTCCGGGGAACGGAAAGAAATGCGAAGCGGTGAAGTACCTTCACCTACATTTTCCAGAACAAAATCTGAAGTATTCCAGTTCCTTTCCCGCCAGCTCAGTGAGGAATCCAGCCGGCGTTTCTGATGAGCCGGGGAAACACGGGCCAGATAATGGTCATTGGGATCCCAGATTTTATAGCGGAGACTTTCAAGACCATGCCATGCAAACCACCATTCTATCATCTCCAGTGTAACGCCGGGCATTCGTGTCAGAGAAGCGATATATCCGCTTCCATCCGGCATCTGGCAGTATCCCACCTCCCGGGGCAGATAACCCGGATTCAGCAGATCATTTCTGTCATTGATGTGGAGAGCAAGAGCCGGATCCATAGGTTCTTTCATCTGTTCCAGAATGTCAGAGGGAACTTCAGGATATGGCATATCAAAGTATTTTGCATAAGATTTTTTCTTTTCCTGTTCAGTTAATATTCTTTTCATCAGATTGCCTCCCGGTTTATGTATTATAAATAGTATAATCATTTGGAAGAAAAAGTGGAAGAGATTTTTATCAGATGTGGGAAGACTCCCATCTGATAAACGCTCCGCTTAGGATGCGCAGGGATTCGGTAAGGAAGATGTCAGCAATAAAAGCATAATTAACAGGTAATACACATCTATATGAAAAGTCTTACGCATTCCTCAGATAAACTTAAATGCAGGTAAGGAGTGCAGAAGATGAAAAAAGGATTGCCAATCGTTTTTGTATGCCTGATCCTGTCTGGTTCAGTCGCATGCGGCACAAGAGAGACAGGCGTATTAGATACGGAGGCACAGACAGAATTGCCGCCGGAAAAAAGCCGGACGGCGGACGCAGCGGAAGATATCGATTATGTGGACCGTATAAAACCCGTTCATATAGAGATGCCGGTACAGCGATCACCAGAGGAAGTCCTTATGAAATTGCAGGAACTGGGACGAACGGATTCTGTGATTGCTGAAATATTTGAAAAGAATTATCTGTATCCGGAAAATATGCTGGAGGCGCTGGCAAATAATCCGGAGATGGCCGGTTTTGTGGCAGGGTATCCGGAGGAAGAAGGGAAGTATGAGGCTGTTCTGACCGATTCTGAGAAAGAACAGGAATACCCTTTGTTTCTTCAGTGGGATCCCCGGTGGGGATATCAGCAGTATGGAGAAAACAGCTGTATCGGACTGGTGGGATGCGGCCCCACCTGTCTTTCCATGGCGGCATATTATCTGACTGGGGACGAGAGCCTTACACCGGACTGTATTGCGGAATTCAGCATGGAAAATGATTATTATGTGGAAGGTGTCGGCACCTCCTGGAATCTCATGTATGATTTTCCGGGAATGGTTGAACTGAGTGTTGAAGAGATCGTCACTGACGAATATGAGATGAAAGCGGCTCTGGATTCCGGAAATATTCTGATCTGTGCCATGCGGCCGGGGGATTTTACGGCAGGAGGACATTTCATCGTGATCTATGGGTATGAAGATGACGGATTTAAAGTAAATGATCCCAACTGTGTTGCCAGAAGCAGAAGGATATGGTCTTTTGCTGAACTGGAGAGTCAGATTAAAATGATCTGGTCTCTGGGAAAATAAGAAATCCGTATCCAGATGAAAAAGGGTTTACGATCCGCGGAAAAAAGGGTATGATTTCTGTAAAGGAGGCGCTGATCAGATGAATCACAGTTACCTTATTGTTGTAGATATGCAGAATGATTTTATTACAGGAACTCTGGGAACCCCGGAAGCACAGAAAATCCTGGGGGAAGTTGTGAGAAAGGTGGAAAATTTCCCCGGACAGGTGATTTTCACCCAGGATACTCATGGGGCGGATTATCTGTCTACCCAGGAAGGGAAAATGCTCCCCGCAGAGCATTGTATTCTGGGAACGGACGGATGGGAGCTGGCAGCTCCGCTGGAAAAGATCCGGCAGGAGCGGGAGCTTTCTGTTTACCGGAAAGGTACGTTCGCGTCTCTGGATCTGGGCCGGGATTTGTACGAAGAGAACCGGAAAAATCCCATAGACAGCATAGAGCTGATCGGGCTGTGTACAGATATCTGCGTGGTGTCAAACGCGTTGGTTTTGAAGGGGTTTCTGCCGGAGGTGCCGGTTTTTGTGGATGCCGGATGCTGTGCCGGAGTTACTCCGGAGAGCCATGAGGCTGCCCTTCAGACAATGAAGAACTGTCAGATCATCGTCCGCTCCGGGGATGGAGACAGGGGATAAATGAAAAAGGACAGGATTTTACTATTAACTTCAGGGTAAATACTTCACAACTAATCGGGACTTCTGCGGAAGTCCTGTTTTTTTTATAATAGAAACAGAAAAATTTACTGTTTACACGGAAAGGAAATGTCAGTTATGAAAAAAATAGTTTCTTTATGTCTGAGTCTGATGATGATCCTGGGCCTGGCAGCCTGCGGCAATCCGCAGGCGTCAGATAGAACATCATCAGACCCTGTTTCTGATAACGAGGATTCTGTGATAGAACAGCGCAGCAGCAATATTTTGATCGCCTATGACCTGGAACAGGAGGCAGTTGCACAGGCAGCCGGAATTCTGGCAGAGGCTCTGGACGGAGATCTGATTGGGATCGGAAATGACGACGCCCTGGAAGCAGATGTTTATGAATATGTGTTCCTGGGATTTTCTGCCCAGGACAGTGTTCTGCCGGAATCCGTAGAAGGGTTTCTGGAAAATCATGATTTTGGCGCCCGCACAATCTATCCTTTTGTACTGGGAGAAAATAATGATCCGGATGCGATTTTTGCTTCTGTTTCGGAAGCTCAGCCGGGGGCATTGATGGGAGGCAGCGCTTTGTTGTTTTCAGAGGATACCGGAGAGGAGGAGATTACTGCATGGGCGGAAGGCCTGGAGATTTCCGGACAGGAGGAAAGCCTTCCGGAAAACAGCAGTGGGGATACGGTGGCTTCCGCTGTGGTAACTCCCTATGAACAGCAGGCGCTGTACCTCTGGGAAGAGGGAAATGCTCCGGCAGAAACAGAATACACGGTAAATAATGGAAGATACACGGACGATCCGGACTTCCGCCCCTATATTACCAGTTTTCCGGTGCCGGAAGGGACCCAGATCAAAGGGGCGGTGCTGATCTGCCCCGGCGGCGCTTTCCAGTTCCGCAGTGATCAGCCGGAGGGAATTGATGTGGCGGAAGCGCTGAGCAGGCTGGGATATCAGAGCTTCGTTGTAGATTATCGTCTCCGGCCCTATACACAGCAGGAGGGGGCACTGGACCTGGCGCGTGCTGTACGATTTGTCCGCGCCCATGCCGGGGATTACGGAATAGATGAACAGGATATTGGGGTTATGGGATTTTCTGCCGGAGGAATTCTAAGTGGGGAAATGCTTCTGAACTTTGACAGACAGGTAAACGGAACTGCTCTTGACGCGGAATATCAGCCGGACGTCCTGGATGAGATATCCGCGGATGCCGCAGCCTGCGGAATGATTTATTCTTTTTATGGCAGACTGAGCCATGGAACTACAGACGTGGATCTGCTGCGCTCCGGAAACCTGCCGCCCACCTTTTATTGTTATGGAACCCGTGATCCGTTTTACGAGCAGTTTCTGGCGAATGCCGATGCTGCGGAAGAAGCGGGGGTGAGCGTAGAGCGGCTGCAGCTGGATGATATGCCCCATGGATTCGGAGCCGGCGGAGGCTGGATTCCGGCTTACGATACCTGGCTGTCGGGTATTTTTGAAAGTAACTGAGTGATTTGGACGCGGTAAGTGCAGAATGCCATACCGGATGGCTGATTGTCAGGAGGTGTCAGAGATGGCAAAGACATGGTTGATTACAGGGTGTTCCAGTGGTCTGGGGCACGGTATTGCGGAGGCGGTACTCAGACGCGGGGACCGGGCGGCGGTAACCTCCCGGAATCCAGACGATCTGAGGGATTTTCTGGAGAAATATCCGGAACAGGTAATTCTTCTGCGGCTGGATCTGAATGACCGCAGCAGTATGGGGCAGGCGGTAAAGGAAACACTGGACAGATTTGGAAAAATTGATGTGCTGGTAAATAATGCGGGCCATGGATACCGGGCTGCCATTGAGGAAAGTGATCCCGTCCAGGTTGCAGAATTGTTCGAAACTGATTTTTTTGCCCCTATGGAGCTGATCCGGCTTGTGCTTCCGCAGATGCGTGAAAGGAAGTCCGGACAGATCATCAATATTTCTTCCATTGGTGCGGTCCGCGGCGCCATGGGAAACGGATATTATTCAGCAGCAAAGGGAGCGCTGGAGCTGGCTTCGGAGGCACTGGCAAAAGAGGTGGAGCATCTGGGAATCCGTGTCATGCTGATAGAACCGGGGGCTTTCCGGACCGGATTTTACGATCATCGTCTGCAGGAGAGCAGACAAAAGCTGGCAGATTATGATATACTGGCAGAAAAGTACCGGAAGGAATATATAAGAAACAGTCACAATCAGCAGGGAAATCCGGAGAAAGGCGGGGAACTGATTGTGGAAACTGCCATGAGTGAAGCGCCGCCGTTCCGGCTGCTTCTGGGAAGCGATGCCGTCAAGGCAGCACAGGGAGAGCTGGAAGAGCGGCTGCGGGAAATTCATATATGGAAAAATGTAAGCTGTCAGTCGGATTATCAGATATGGGAAGACTCCCGCCTCTACAGACGGTGAGTATAACAAATTAGTATCAGTGGCGGGAGTCAATCCCCCATCTGATAAACGCTCCGCGGGGGCGCTGAACGTCCAGTGGACGTTCGCTTAGCGCCGACCGGAGTGGAACGGAGACCGCAGGGATTCGGTAAGGAAGAATGTCAGCTAAAGCTGACCCGAATCCCGCGCCAAGACCCGTGAGCGGGTCTTGAA
>CAMLYL010000015.1 GCA_946491665.1 uncultured Lachnospiraceae bacterium
AATGGCGGGACTGGGCCCGGTTTCACGGAAAAAAATCCGCACCTATTCCGGCGGCATGAGACAGAAGCTGGGAATGGCCCAGGCGCTTTTAAATGATCCCCGGATCGTAATTCTGGACGAACCGACGACAGGTCTGGATCCGGTGGAACGGATTCATTTCCGCAATCTGGCTGCAAAGCTGGGGGAAAGCAGGATTGTTCTGATTTCCACGCATATTGTTTCCGATCTGGAACATATGCCAAGTACACTGCTGATGATGAAAGGGGGACAGATTGTTTTCCGGGGACCGGCAGCCGAGATTGACGATCTGGAGGATTTTTATCTGAAGGTGTGTGAAGATTCTGAGAGGTGATGAAATGGAATTACAATTAAAAAGTGTGACAAAAAGTTTTAAAGATAAAACTGCGGTGGATGATGTGAACCTCACATTCACGCCGGGGATCTGGGGACTGCTGGGAGCCAACGGCGCCGGGAAAACCACGCTGATGAAGATGGTTTCCGGCGTGCTGGAGCCTTCCGCCGGATCCATAACCTATAACGGGGAGGAGATTGAGAAGCTGGGAATGAAGTACAGGGAGATTTTTTCCATACTTCCCCAGGATTTCGGCTACCCGAAAGAGTTTAATGTGCAGGATTATCTTTTCTATATTGCGGCGTATAAGGGCGTGGAGAAAGCTGCGGCCAGAAAAAGGATTGATGAGCTTCTGCAGATGCTGCATCTGACCGATGTGAGGAAAAAGAAAATCGCGAAACTGTCGGGAGGCATGCGACGCCGGGTGGGGATTGCCCAGGCTCTGATCAATGATCCGGAGGTGCTGATCCTGGATGAGCCTACCGCAGGGCTGGATCCTGCGGAGCGGATCCGTTTTAAAAAGTATATTTCCGAATTTGCTCATGACCGGATTGTGCTGCTCTCCACCCATATTGTTTCTGATGTGGAGTTTATTGCCTGGGAGAACGCAATCATGAAAAATGGAAAAATCATTGATGTGGGGACAACAGAGGAACTGGTAAAAGAAATCAATGGAAAAGTCTGGATGGGGATAGTGTCGGCGGCAGAACTGCATTCTTATGAGAGAAATCTCAGGATTGTCAGCCAGAAGTTTGAAGCTGACCACAGAGTGTCTGTACGGTATCTTTCCGAAGCTTCCAGAATTGCCGGGTCTGTACAGGCGGAGCCCCGTCTGGAAGATCTGTTTCTGTGGCTGTTTCCGGATGAGACACAGAAAATACAAGAGGAGGTTCAGGTATGAGAATTTTATTGCTGGAAATCAGGCGGATTTTGTTCTCGCGCAGGAATTTCATTCTTCTGCTGGCGGGACTGGTACTGTCGGTGGTTATGGGGATTGTGCCGATTACTTATGAGCGTGCATCTTATATAGATGCAGAGGGAAATATCGTGGCTCTGAGCGGGAGAGACGCCATTGAATATAACAATTCTCTTTATGAATCAATCGAAGGTGATGTGACCCCGAAAAAGCTGGAAAATGCTCTTACCCGGTATCAGGAGGCGATCAGGGAGGCTGGAGGACTCAGTCTTTATGATGAGGAGTTCCCGACAGAAATCAGAGTGGAAAAGATAAATCCGGTAGATCCACTGCTTTTTCCTTTGCCAGCGGTTTATTCTGATCCGGGAACTGGCTTGCCGGCGGAACTGACAGACATTTCCATGGAAGAAATCCCCGATTTTTATGACCGGGCGGTTGAACATATAGGGGATCTGGTTGCACAGGAATATGGGAGCCAGAGCATTGTCGATACAGCTACAGAGATGTACAAACAGATCGACACACCGTTTCAGTTGTATGGAGATTATTCCTCCAATGCGCTGGATTATATTATGTTAAATATTTTTTTGCTGTTTCTGATCTGTATGGCTATGGCAGCTCCCACATTTTCAGAAAACTATGAAAATGGATCGGATCACATTTTAAGATGTACCAGGTTTGGAAGAAAGCATTGCGCCGGATTCAGACTGCTGGCTCTGATTATAGTATTTACCATTTATTATCTGATCTGCATGGGGATTGAGGTCAGAATTCTGAACCAGGCATTTGGAACAGAGAGTCTGAAAACTTCTGTACAGATGGTTTGGCAGGTGATTGCACTGGTTCCGCTGAATATCGGTGAATTACAGCGTGTTACAGTTCTGGGCGGACTTCTTTCCCTTCTCAGCAGTACCTGCCTGGCAGTATTTATATCGGCACGGATGAAATCAGCTATGGTGAGCATGTTGTTTTCTCTTATTGTGGCAATCCTGCCGACCATTCTTTATTTTGCTGTTGGTCTTTCCTGGATTGTGTTTTTGTGGCCGTCCTCCGGAGTGGGAATGCAAAATTCGCTGATGTATCAGCTCCAGGATACAAATTTTCTCACCATCGGAGACCGGGGCGTGTGGGTGCCCTGGGTAATTATTACAGCGGCGGCTGTGGAGCTGGTTGTCTTTGCGGCGCTTTCCATCCGGACTTACTGTAAACACCAGGTGGTGTAGGGGAAGTGTGGAATGCCATGGTGCTGTTCTGTGAAACTGAATATGCAGATAATAAGCGGGAACCGGGAAAACCGGTTCCTTTTTGCTCCTTTTTTGTAGATAGCATTTTTCAGATTGCACCTAATTTCCATTCTGCCTAAATTATTATATATTGAAAAAGTAATGATATAGTATTACAATAGAATTGATTTATACAGTCTGTATATCATCATAAGGTATATCATCATAAATTGACATGTCCAGTATATATCAATTTTATGAATGAGGGCAGACGATATTATTTGCAAGGAGGTATATTATGGCAAGTACAATCCAGGTCAGAGTTGATGATGAATTGAAAGCAAAATCAGATAAGCTTTTCAAAGAACTGGGAACGGACACGACAACAGCGATACGGATGTTTTTGACACAGGCTGTTGCGTATAATGGTTTTCCCTTTGAAATAAAAAAGAATTCAGTAAATAAGAATCCTTATGTGGTCATGTCAGAAGACGAGATCATGAATCGTCTTGAAGTGTCCAGAAGGCAGGCGGCAGAAGGAAAAGTCCGGATAGCAGATGCCGTGATTAAGGATTTGAGGGGAAAATATGAATTATAATGTTGTTGTAACGCAGAATGCAGAGATGGATCTGGAAGAGTTTGTTCAATATTTGTTGTTTGAGAAAAAAAACAGACAGGCGGCCAGAAATCTGTTAAATGATTTTGAGCTGACCAAGGAGAAGCTGGAACAGACTGCCGGAGCTTTGAAGTATTGCGAAAGTCCAAAATTGAAAGCCTATGGATATAAGAGAATAAATTTTATTTCTCATAGATATTTTATGCTGTTCCGGTTGGAAGGGGAACTGGTGATCGTCGATAATATTTTTCATGAATTACAGGACTATGAAAACAAAATAAAATAAATGCGTATACTGGATCTGATAAATCAGATGAAGGCGCATTGTATTTTCTTTTCCCTCATGCTATATTGGGTACAGTTCATTACAGCTTACGGGAGGATATAAGTTATGAAATATGAGGACATGTTATTTACAATTCCGGAATGTGGTCTGTTACAGTCGCGCCATGTCTATCTGTTTGAGGGAGAGGTCTGCGAGTGTACCATAAGTGATGCCAGGAAAGATTACCTGCTGACCAATCTGAAGACAGGAGAATCAAAAAAATTAGATGGATGTATGGCTGTTTTGATGGAAGGGCAGATTCGCGACATTACCGATGCTTACATCCGGGAGAATCCGGACTATGCCCAGGATCGGATGGAACGGGCGCGGGAAGATCTGCGACAGGGAAAAAATTACTACAGGGCGTGTCACCTCCTGGAGCCTGTGGCAGACAGCGGCGATCCGGAAGCCCAGTATCTGCTGGCCTACTGTTTCTACAAGGCGCCTAACCATATGTGGTCGCCGAATAGTGTGAATAAGTATCTGGAAAAAGCCGCCGTCCAGGGTCACTTGAAAGCCCAGTATTTTCTCGCCCAGAATTACCGCACAGGATTTAACAATACCGCAGATCCCGTGCTGTCCGCCAGATGGTACGAAAAAGCAGCCCTGCAGGGACATGCGAAAGCAGCGGCATATAACGGACAGAATCACGAGTATGGAGTAGAAGGACTCTTTCCGGCAGATGAAAAAGAGGCCTTTCACTGGTATCAGGTATCCGCCGAAGCAGGCGATTCTCTTGGCATGTATCGTCTGGGTCTCGCCTATGAAAATGGCGTCGGTACTGACGCAGATCTGAAAAAAGCGTTAGAATGTTATCGGAAGGGTGCAGAGTTGGATCACAGACAATGCGCCTTCCGGTGCGCCTATATCCAGGATCCCGTTTATGGTTTCCGGGAATTGGCAGATGGGGAAGTTGCCATACTGGGGTACTATAAAGCCAAAAGGCTGAGAGATGAGCGGGCTTCCCGGTATCTCGGTCTTCACTATTCTAAAGGTACCGCCGGTGTGGATATCAACCACCGCAAAGCCTTGGAATTGTTTGTTGACGGGGCCAGTCTCGGCGATGCTCCCTGCGCCGCGGAGGCCGGACGGCTATATCTCTACGGGGATCATGGAATCAGACAGAATCTGTGGGAGGCTTTTAAACTGTGCAGTCAGGCCGCAGAAGCCGGAGATACCACCGGTATGCTCCTGCTGGCACACTATTATCTGCTGATTCCCAGTACGGAAGAGAATACCCGAAAGAGTCTGGGATGGGCCGAAAAGGCGCAGGCAGCAGGCGGGAATGCCGATGCGCTGCTGGAGGAAGCCGGAAAACGCCTGAAAGAATTCCGGAAGGAAGAAAAGAAGAAAAAGGGTCTGTTCGGGCGGAAACGCTGACAGTGCATTTTTTGCTTTGTTTTCTGCCGCGGTTGATTTCATTTTCATGTTGTGATAAAATTTGCAGGATGACGATAGAAAAGTTTATGAAATAGATACAGGAGGATTGTTTTATGGCAGCACCATATAATCATAAGGTGGTAGAACCGAAGTGGCAGAAAGTCTGGGAGGATGAAAAGGCTTTTGCCGCTACGGATGATTATTCAAAACCGAAATATTACGCACTGGTAGAGTTCCCTTATCCGTCCGGACAGGGACTTCATGTGGGACACCCGAGACCTTACACTGCCCTGGATATCGTGGCAAGAAAGCGCAGGATGCAGGGATATAATGTACTGTATCCCATGGGCTGGGACGCCTTCGGACTTCCTACAGAGAACTATGCGATCAAGAATAAGATCCACCCGAAGGTTGTAACGGAGAACAATGTTGCCAGATTTAAGAAACAGCTGCAGTCTCTGGGTTATTCCTTTGACTGGGAGCGTGAGATCAATACCACAGATCCGGAATATTATAAATGGACTCAGTGGATCTTTCTGAAATTATTCAAGGCTGGGCTGGCCTACAAGAAGGAGATGCCCATTAACTGGTGTACCTCCTGTAAGGTGGGGCTTGCCAATGAGGAGGTTGTCAACGGCGTCTGCGAGCGCTGCGGTTCCCCGGTTGTGAGAAAAGTAAAGAGCGAGTGGATGTTAAAGATCACTGATTATGCGGATAAGCTGATTGACGGCCTGAAAGATGTGGATTACATTGAGCGGGTAAAGGTTTCCCAGAAGAACTGGATCGGCCGTTCCACCGGCGCGGAAGTGGATTTCTCCATTAAAGGGAAAGAGGATAAGCTGCGGATTTATACCACCCGCTGCGATACTCTGTTCGGCGTGACTTACATGGTAGTTTCTCCGGAGCATCCCTATCTGGACAAATATAAAGATGAGATTAAAAACTGGGCTGAGATCGAGGCTTACCGGGAGCAGGCTTCCAGAAAGTCTGATTTTGAGCGGGCAGAGCTGGCCAAGGATAAGACCGGCGTTCAGATTGACGGTCTGGTGGCTGTGAATCCCGTCAATAATAAAGAAGTTCCCATCTGGGTTTCCGATTATGTGCTGATGAGCTACGGAACCGGCGCGATCATGGCCGTTCCCGGACATGATGAGAGAGACTGGGAGTTTGCGAAGAAGTTCGGACTTCCCATTATCCAGGTGGTTGCAAAGAACGGCGAGGAGGTTGACATCAACGAGGCTGCCTTCACAGATGTCGCCACCGGCGTTCTGATTAATTCTGATTTCTTAAACGGACTGGAAGTAAAGGACGCGAAGAATAAAATGCTTGCTTTCCTGGAGGAGAACGGGATCGGGACTGCGAAGGTAAATTATAAGCTGCGCGACTGGGTATTTTCCAGACAGCGTTACTGGGGCGAGCCGATTCCGATCGTCCACTGTGACAAATGCGGTTTTGTTCCGGTTGATGAGAGCGAGCTTCCGCTTCTTCTTCCGGAGGTGGACAGCTATATGCCTACGGATAACGGAGAATCTCCTCTGGCAGCCATGACAGACTGGGTGAATACCACCTGTCCCTGCTGCGGCGGTCCGGCAAAACGGGAGACAGATACCATGCCTCAGTGGGCGGGATCTTCCTGGTATTTCCTGCGTTATACGGATCCGAAAAACAGGGAGGCACTTGCAAGTAAAGAGGCTCTTGAGTACTGGATGCCGGTAGACTGGTATAACGGCGGTATGGAGCATACCACGCTGCATCTGCTCTATTCCAGATTCTGGCACAAGTTCCTTTATGATCAGAAGATTGTGCCCTGCCCGGAACCGTACCAGAAGCGTACCTCACACGGCATGATTCTCGGTGAAAACGGAGAGAAGATGTCAAAATCCAGAGGAAATGTGGTAAATCCGGATGATATTGTGAGAGAGTACGGCGCGGATACCCTCCGTACCTACGAGATGTTTATCGGAGCCTTTGATCTGGCCGCTTCCTGGTCAGAGGACGGCGTGAAGGGCTGCCGGAGATTCCTGGAGCGTGTATGGAAGCTGCAGGATCTGATGACAGAGGAAGAGGGATATTCCGCAGATCTGGAAACAAAGATTCATCAGACCATTAAGAAGGTTTCCGGTGATTTTGAGAACCTGAAATACAATACAGCGATTGCCGCCATGATGGCTCTGCTGAATGATTTTTATAAGAAGGGTTCCATCACAAAGGGAGAACTGAAAACTCTGATTATCCTTCTGAATCCGGTGGCGCCTCATATTACAGAGGAGATGTGGTCTCTGATTGGCTGTGAGGGCCGGGTATACCAGCAGACATGGCCGGAGTATGATGAGGCGAAAACTGTAGAGTCTACCGTGGAGATCGCGGTACAGATCAACGGCAAGATGCGGGCGACCATCGCCATCGGAAAGGATGATCCGAAGGATCAGGTACTGGCAAAAGCAAAGGAAGCGATTGCTTCCAAGCTGACCGGAAACATCGTAAAAGAGATCTATGTTCCGGGGCGGATTGTTAATATTGTAATGAAATAGCAGGGTAAGTGAAAGCATGATCAAAAAAACATTGAAATTTATCCGGAATATTCTGATTATTATTGTTGCGGCGGTGGCTGTTCTCTTACTGTATTACACCATACGGGAGTACCGCCCTGATGCGCAGGAGAGTCTGGAAACCGGAAGCGGTACGGAGATTCTTTCAAAGGGAGATTCTTTTTCTGTGCTTACCTGGAATACCGGATATGCGGGGCTTGGAAGAGAAGAGGACTTTTTCATGGACGGCGGAACAAAAGTGAGGCCGGACAGCCGGAAGGTCGTGGAAAAAAATCTTGCCGGCATTACTTCCATTCTGCAGGATCAGGACGCTGACGTTCTGTTTCTGCAGGAAGTGGATACGGATGCCAGACGTTCTTACCATGTGGATGAGATGGCCTGGTACGAAGAGACTCTGGGAATGGATGGAAGTTTTGCGTACAATTATAAGTGTGATTTTGTTCCTTATCCCTGGCCGCCGATCGGAAAGGTGGAAGCGGGAATTGCCATTCTGACGGATTATCAGATGACTTCTGCCGCGAGAATATCTCTCCCGGAATCTTTCCGGTGGCCGGTAAAGACCTGTAATCTGAAACGGTGTATGCTGGAAACACGGATACCTGTGGAGGGGACGGATCATGAACTGGTTCTGATTAATTTCCATCTGGAAGCTTATGACAGCGGAGAGGGCAAAGCGGCCCAGAGCGCCATGCTGGCGGAAAAGCTTACGGAAGAATACGAAAAAGGAAATTACGTCATTGCCGGAGGCGATTTTAATCAGACCTTTGACGGGATTGACGCTTATCCGATTCATGATACGGAGAACTGGGTGCCGGGAGTATATTCTGATGAGGATATTCCGGAAGGTTTTTCCCTTCAGGCAGCGCAGAATGTGCCTACCTGCCGTCTGCTGAACGCACCGTACAGCGGGAATTATGAGGATTCCCAGGTATATGTTATAGATGGTTTTCTGGTATCAGATAATCTGACCGTTGACCGGATCGAGAATATTGACACAGAGTTTGTTTATTCAGATCACCAGCCGGTGCGTCTGGAAGTGACGCTGAAGGAGGATATGTAAGTGAGAGTAGATCTGTTTTCTATAGGTAATTTTACGATTCACAGCTACGGACTGCTGATTGCAGTGGGAGTGATCCTGGCCGTGATTATGGCAATGAAACGGGCGGGAAAAAAGGATCTGAACAGTGAAGTGGTGCTGAATATGGCAATCATCTGCGTGGTATTCGGATTCCTGGGCGCAAAGCTCCTCTATGTGCTGGAGAATTTCCGGGCTTTTCTTGAAGATCCTCTGAGTGTAATCGGTTCCTCAGGTTTCGTGGTTTACGGAGGAATATTTATAGGTGTGGCTGCTATCATCCTGTACTGCAGGATTAAGAAATACAGTTTTTTCCGGTATTTTGATCTGCTTATGCCTTCAGTTGCACTGGGGCAGGCGTTCGGGCGTCTGGGCTGTTTCTGTGCGGGATGCTGCTATGGCAGAGAGACGGATCTGGCCTGGGGTGTCGTTTTCCCGGAGGGAAGCTTCGCACCGGCGGGAGTTCCGCTGATTCCTACCCAGCTGATTTCTTCCGCAGGCGATTTTGCCATAATGATTATTCTGCTTTTGTTCAGCAGAAAGGCGAAAAAAGTGGGAGATGTGGGAGCGCTTTATCTGCTTTTATATGGGATCGGCCGTTTTCTGGTGGAATTCCTGCGGCAGAATGAGCAGGGAGGAATCGGTATCTTTACCACAGCTCAGCTGATGTCGTTTGTGTTTATTGCCGCTTCTGTCATTCTGTTTATTCGCAACAGAAAGGGACGGCATGCGGAAAATTATCAGGAGGAATATTATTCCATCTGGTTATAAGATTTTGCAATCCTGCTGTCCGGCAGGATTGTGTTTTACAGCATGGGAAGATAAGGAAATGAACAAATTGAATCTGTCTGAGACAGCAGCGCATCATTCCATTGCCTTAACGGGCGGCTTTTTCGGGATCTATGCGCTGCTGCTTCGAAGTGAGAATTTTGGCTCGTCAGAGACGGCAAATCTGATTTTTCTGTTTGCCTCCGGACTGGGGGGAGAGTGGTCGGTTTTCCGTATTCGTCTGGCGGCTCTGTTTGTGTATGTGGGCGGACTGGTGTTTGCCACATTAATTTCAAAATGTTTTAAGAACGGAGATTTTCGTTATCTGGGAATCCTGATTGATCTGATTGCCTGTCTGGTTTTGGCGCAGATTCCCGCAGATGTGGATCCGGTTCTTGCGTTATATCCTATGTTTTTTGCCACCGCAGTTCAGTGGCTGGCGTTTACGAGCGCCTCCGGCTTCAGCAGTTCGACCGTTTTTTCGACGAATAACACCAGACAGATGGTGACCGGGCTGACGGAGTATATTTACAGCAGGGACAGGATGCAGCTGCTGCGGGCCAGATTTTTTGCGGGAACTCTGATTTGTTTTCATCTGGGAGTTGTGTACGGATATTTGTGCCTGCAGCGCTGGAAAATCAAAAGTATTTATATGGTGATTCCGCTTCTTGGAATTGCGGCTGTCTGTACCTTCCTGGACCGGATGAAAAGAAGCAGGGAGTACGCGGAGGAGCAGCAGAGCCTGAGCGCGGATGCCTCCTGAAAATTCTGCATTGCAGACAGAAGAGTGCATCCGGACAGCTTCCGGAGGAGAATCTGATAGAAAAGAGGTTTACTTTGAATAAAAAAGCTTTGATAGCCATGAGCGGCGGTGTGGATTCCAGTGTAGCCGCCTGTCTGATGAAGGAAAAAGGATATGATTGTATCGGCGCTACCATGAAGCTGTTTCAGAATGAGGAGACATGTGTTTCCGATGAGCACAGCTGCTGTTCTCTGGAAGATGTGGAGGATGCGCGCAGTGTGGCGTATGCGCTGGGGATGCCTTATTATGTGTTCAATTTTTCGGATCGTTTCCGGGAGGCTGTGATAGACCGGTTTGTGGATGATTATGAAAATGGAAGAACTCCCAATCCGTGTATTGACTGCAACCGGCATCTGAAGTTTGAAAAGCTGTTCCAGAGAGCGAGAGAGTTATCGTGTGATTACGTGGTGACCGGGCATTATGCCCGGATTGAATATGAGGAAAGCAGCGGCCGCTATCTGCTGAAAAAAGCAGCGGATCAGACAAAGGATCAGAGCTATGTGCTCTATTCTCTTACTCAGGATCAGCTGGCTCATGTGCAGTTCCCGCTGGGAGGCATGACGAAAAATGAAGTGCGGGAAGTTGCGGAAGCCCACGGGTTTGTCAACGCAAAGAAAGCGGAAAGCCAGGATATCTGTTTTGTTCAGAACGGAAAGTATCATGATTTTATTGCGGAGTATACCGGGAAAGAATATCCGGAGGGAGATTTTGTTGATACAAAGGGAAATGTCCTGGGGAGACATAAGGGTATTATCCGATATACGGTCGGTCAGAGAAAGGGCCTGGGAATTGCCTTTGGGGAGCCCATGTATGTGCTGAGGATAGATCCTGCGGCAAATACTGTAGTTCTGGGAACAAATGATGAGCTGTTTACAGACACCGTTACAGCCAGGGGGATCAATCTGATTTCCAGAGAGAATCTCCGGGAACCCATGCGGGTGAAGGCGAAGGTCCGGTACCGGCACCGGGAACAGTGGGCGACGGCTGTGCAGACGGACGAGGATACTCTGCAGGTGGTGTTTGACGAGCCGCAGAGAGCGATTACCGCCGGACAGGCTCTGGTCCTGTACGATGGCGATATTGTTGTTGGAGGCGGCACCATTATTTCGGGCATGGAGTAATCCTGTACCTGCCGGAAATAGAATTTCAGACCGAGAAGAAAACGCTGTTTTCTGAGCGGAATGACATGCAAAACTGAGAAAGAGGAGAAAAAATATGGAACTGGCTGAGAAACTGATTCGGAAATCCACATTGACGAAGAAGGAGTTTGCGGAACTGCTGGGGCAGTATGAAGATGAATATCTTCGAAAACGTCTGGCAGATGAGGCGCTTCGGATCCGGAAGGAGATTTACGGAGCGGATGTTTTTATCCGCGGACTGATTGAATTTACCAATATCTGTAAAAATGACTGTTATTACTGCGGGATTCGAAAGAGTAATCCCAATATAAAACGGTACCGGCTGACAAAAGAGGAGATTCTGTCCTGCTGTGCCAGGGGGTATGAACTGGGATACCGCACTTTTGTGCTGCAGGGAGGCGAGGACGGATATTTTACGGATGAGAGACTGGCAGATCTTGTCTCTTCCATAAAGAGAGAATATCCTGACTGCGCGGTGACGCTTTCTGTCGGGGAGCGTTCTTATGAAAGTTATAAGCTCTTGCGGGAGGCCGGGGCGGACCGTTATCTGCTGCGTCATGAAACGGCGGATGCAGGATTGTACGGGAGACTTCATCCGTCTGCTATGAGCCTGGCAAACCGGAAACAGTGTCTGTACGATCTGAAAAGTCTGGGCTACCAGGTAGGAGCCGGATTTATGGTAGGCGCGCCTGGGCAGACCATGGATCATCTGGCGGAGGATCTGAAGTTTCTGGAAGAGCTTCAGCCGGAGATGGTGGGGATAGGACCGTTTATCCCCCATCATGATACACAGTTTGCAAAAGAACCGGCGGGAAGCGTGGAGCTGACGCTGTTTCTGCTTTCGGTGATCCGGATCATGCTTCCCAGAGTACTGCTTCCGGCTACAACGGCGCTGGGAACCATGGATCCTTACGGCAGAGAAAAAGGCATGCTGGCCGGAGCAAATGTGGTGATGCCGAATCTCTCTCCGGCGAAGAACAGGAAACAGTATGCATTGTACGATAATAAAATCTGTACCGGGGAGGAAGCTGCGGAGAGCAGCGTCCTGGCGAGGCGGATGGAAACTGCCGGATTTCGCGTGGTTTCGGCCCGAGGAGATTTCCCGGCGGAGCAAAGGGGAAAATGACAGACCGGTACGATGGTTATGCGGAAGAAAAACGGGTTATGTGAGGGAACGGACGGAAAGGAGCATGTGATGGATATGGACAGCAGAAACAGGAATTCTGTTCAGGATGCGGAAAAGATTGTTAATTCTATTTTAGACGACTATCAGAAGGGGCGTCCCATTGATAAAAAAGATGATTTTTTTGATCAGCCCAGTAAAGAAGTGATTATTGATATCATTGAGAAGCTGATGAAAATTGTTTATCCGGGATATTTCCGGGATCGTACCTATAAAAGTTATAATGCGGGCAACCATCTGGCGACGCTGATTGAGGACGTAATGTACCGGCTGCATAAGCAGATTGTCAAGGTGGAGAAGTTTAATTCCGCTCTGGCCTGGGAAGAACAGGAAAAAATTGAGGATGCCGCCTATGATATTACGGTTGAATTTCTGAACCGGATACCAAAGATACGGGAATATCTGGAATCTGATCTGGAGGCTGCTCTGGAAGGAGATCCGGCGGCTCAGAATTATGATGAAATTATTCTGGCGTATCCGGGATTGTATACGATCACGGTCAACCGGCTGGCTCATGAACTGTTTCTGATGAATGTGCCCCTGATTCCCCGTATTATGACTGAGCATGCTCACAGTCTGACCGGAATTGACATTCATCCGGGAGCGACCATAGGTCATCATTTTTTTATCGACCATGGAACCGGTATTGTTGTGGGTGAGACAACGGTAATCGGAGACAATGTAAAGATTTATCAGGGAGTGACCCTGGGCGCGCTTTCCACACGGGGAGGTCAGAAACTTCGCAATACAAAAAGACATCCTACGATAGAGGATAACGTGACGATTTATGCGGGAGCATCAATTCTGGGCGGCGATACGGTAATCGGGCGTGATTCCGTTATCGGAAGTAATGCGTTTATTACAAAATCTATTCCGGCCGGAACAAGAGTCAGCATTCGTCAGCAGGAACTGCAGTTCTCCGGAAGAACCAGAACCGGAGAGAGCGATCTTGCGGATGATACATGGTACTATTCCATTTAACAGAATAACGCCTGAGTCAGTAAGAAGGCTCAGGCGTTATTCTGTGTAAAATCAGGAGGTTTTATTTTCTCATCATTTTGAGGATCATTTCTGTTTTCTGACGGTCCTGAGGGGACATGTTTTCTTTCAGGTGTTCTATGATGAAGTCTGTTTCATCCTGAGTAAACTGGATTCCCTGACCTTTCGCCTTTCCGGAAAAGGCCATGAGCAGAGCCAGCATTTCATTTGCGTTGCTGCTTTTCTGCTGTCCCATGAAGCTTTTGAGAAACTGCAGTTTTTCCGGGGACAGATTTTGAAAGGCGGGGTTTTTACTGATATCTGATTCGTTCATGATTTTCCTTTCTGAAATTTTTTAATTACGGGAACGGCTGCGTTTTACATTTCCGGAAGTCCGTTTTCGGCAAACAGGCTTTCATAAGAGCTGTACATGTCAAAAAAGTTTAAAAAGGTATCGATGTTTTCCTGTTCCGCGGGGGTGCAGTATTCCCGGAGTGCAGCAAGCATATGGCAGGTGCGCTCTGTGGGAGAATCATTTTCACAGATGTGCAGCTCTGCTGCCTGCATTTCCGGTTCCGCATTGAAAAGCTGGATGGTTTTCTGCAGTTCTACCAGTTTGATGACAAGAGAAACCATGCGCTGCTGGGAGCCGTTCATATAGGGAACCACGGATTTCAGCATCTGCAGATCCCGGCTCTGAATCAGCGTATCCAGTACCGGCTGCCGGGGGCCGGGAGGGGATTTCCGCTCGGTATCATTTTCGTTGTAATTTCTGTTTTCCATCTGATTTTAGTTCCTCCCATTGTTTATCTTACCTGTACATCCTATGAAATTTGAGAAAAATCAGAACAAAAAAGTGGTCAGATTTATCAAAGAAAGCCCCAAAATCATATATTATCAAAAAAGGAAAGGTGAAAGTTCATGAGAAGAATCATATATGACGGCGACAGTTTTTATGAACTGGATGAGGAATGCATGAAAAAACGGGAGGAACAGGAGAAGAAAAAAGAGATGGAATGGCAGAAGAAAAAACAGGAACAGATCCGCCGGCAGAAATAAATGAAGAAAAATCCCGGCGCCGCATAAGACGCCGGGATCATTAAGGAGGAAAATTATTTTATCCTGTGTGGAAAGATTTCTTTTTTAGAAACCACAGCCATTTCCGTTGTTTCCGCAGCAGCAGAGAATCAACAGAATCGGAAGAATGTTGTCACAGCATCCGTTGCCGTTGCCGTTTCCGAAGAAGGAACCGTTATTTCCGCAGCAGCAAAGTAATAAGATGATCCACAGAATGGAGGAGCAGCCTCCGTTGTCAGATCCGCATCCGCAGTTTGTAGCAGCTAAATCACTCATGTTGTTAGCCTCCAGTTTTTTATTTACACTTCATATTATGTCAGGGGCCAGTCCGTGTTTCCAAAAACCTTGACAAAAAAATGATAATAAGAGTATTATGTATACGTTATTAAAGTTGTTGAGAGGGAAAGCGAGGAATGTATCATGGAAAAAATTAAGATGATAACCCCGGTTGTGGAGATGGACGGAGATGAGATGACCAGGATTCTCTGGCAGTATATTAAGGACGAGCTTCTTCTTCCGTTTGTGGATTTGAATACAGAATATTATGATCTGGGCCTGGTGCACAGAAATGATACGGACGATCAGGTGACGATTGACGCTGCTCATGCCACACAGAAATACGGCGTGGCTGTCAAGTGCGCGACGATCACGCCGAACGCGGCCCGCGTGAAGGAATATAATCTGAAGGAAATGTATAAAAGTCCCAATGGTACGATCCGTGCGATTCTGGACGGAACCGTTTTCCGTGCGCCCATTAAAGTAAAGGGGATTGAACCCTGTGTGAAGAACTGGAAGAAACCGATCACGATTGCCCGTCATGCCTACGGTGATGTTTACAAGGCAAATGAGATGGTGATTCCGGGCCCGGGAAAAGTGGAACTGGTCTATACAGACGTTGAGGGAAATGAGACGAGAGCGCTGGTTCATGAATTTGCCGGATCCGGCATTGTACAGGGACAGCACAATCTGAACAGCTCCATCGAGAGTTTTGCCCGAAGCTGCTTTAATTATGCGCTGGACACAAAGCAGGATCTCTGGTTTGCGACCAAGGACACGATCTCCAAAAAATATGATCATACCTTTAAGGATATTTTCCAGGAGATTTATGAAGCTGATTACGAGGCAAAGTTTAAAGAAGCCGGCATTACATATTTCTATACCCTGATTGATGATGCGGTTGCCCGTGTGATGAAAGCGGAAGGCGGCTTTATCTGGGCCTGCAAAAATTATGACGGAGATGTGATGAGCGATATGATTTCCTCTGCCTGCGGTTCTCTTGCCATGATGACTTCCGTGCTTGTTTCACCCTCCGGAGTATATGAATACGAAGCGGCTCATGGAACCGTTATGAGACACTATTATAAGCATCTGGCCGGAGAGGAGACTTCCACGAATTCTGTGGCAACGATTTTTGCATGGACAGGAGCTTTGAGAAAGCGCGGCGAGCTGGATCAGCTTCCGGAGCTGGTGCAGTTTGCGGATAATCTTGAGAAAGCCTGCATCGACACCATTGAATCCGGAAAGATGACAAAGGATCTGGCTCTGATTACGGAGCTTGAGAATCCGGTGGTGCTGAACAGCCTCGATTTTATTAAGGCTGTGCGTGAAACGCTGGAAGGATTCTATAAATAACAGGGATCTCATTTTCTGACGGATGTTGTGAAATGTGATCCGCCATGGAGGAGAACACCGCACTATGATACTGTCGTGTCAGAATATAAGTAAATCCTTTGGAGAAGAGCCTGTGTTAAAGCAGGTTTCTTTTCATGTGGAGGATTATGAAAAAATGGCCATTGTCGGCATTAACGGCGCCGGCAAGTCCACACTTTTGAAAATTATAATGAATGAGCTGTCGCCGGATGAGGGAACTGTGACTCTCGCAAAGGACAAGACTATCGGTTACCTGGCTCAGCACCAGGAGATCGGAGGAAACAGCAGCATTTATCAGACCGTGCTTGAGGGCAAGCGGGAGCTGATTGATATGGAGAGCCAGATCCGGGAGATGGAACAGCAGATGCAGTCTGTCCCCGGCGGGGAGCTGGATGCTTTTATGGAAAAGTATCACAAACTGCTCCATGAGTATGAGGCCAGGGACGGATACTCTTATCGCAGCGAAGTGTCCGGAGCCTTGAAGGGACTGGGCTTTTCGGAGGATGATTTTGACAGGCCCTGCGGCACTTTATCGGGCGGACAGAAGACCCGGGTGGCGCTGGCGAAGCTCCTGGTGACGCGTCCGGATATTATTTTGCTGGATGAGCCCACCAACCATCTGGATATTGCGTCTATCAGCTGGCTGGAGACCTTTCTGATCAACTATAAAGGGGCTGTTGTTCTGGTGGCTCACGATCGGTATTTTCTGGATCGGGTGGTGACGAAGGTGGTGGAGATCAGCCTTCATCATTCTGCTGTCTATAACGGGAATTATACGGCTTATGCGGAAAAGGCCGCCAAAGTGCGGGAGGAAAAGCTGAAGGCTTATTATAATCAGCAGAGAGAAATACACCGTCAGGAGGAAGTGATCGAGAAGCTGAAGTCCTTCAACCGGGAAAAGTCCATCCGTCGGGCGGAGAGCAGGGAGAAACAGCTGGCAAAGATTGACGTACTGGATAAGCCGGAGGAGGAACGGTCCAGAATGAATATTACGCTGACTCCTTCCGTTATCAGCGGAAATGATGTGCTTTCTGTGGAGCATCTTTCCAAGTCCTTCGGCAGCAATGTACTGTTTACGGACATTTCGTTTGAAATCAGGCGGGGAGAGCGTGTGGCTCTGATCGGACCCAACGGTACCGGAAAAACAACGATTCTGAAGATTTTAAATCAGGTTCTTGACGCGGACGGAGGCGGCTTTCGTCTGGGAACCAATGTGCAGATCGGTTATTACGATCAGGAGCAGCAGGTGCTTCATATGGAGAAAAACCTGATGGAAGAGATTGCAGATGATTATCCGGACCTGACGGTCACAAAGATCCGGAATGTGCTGGCGGCTTTCCTGTTTACGGAAGATGATGTGTTTAAGCGCGTGGGAGATCTGAGCGGCGGTGAGCGCGGGAGACTTTCTCTGGCAAAGCTGATGCTCTCTGAGGCGAATTTCCTGATCCTGGATGAGCCAACGAACCATCTGGATATTGTTTCCAGAGAGATTCTGGAATCCGCGCTGAATCATTATGAAGGCACGGTGCTGTTCGTGTCTCATGACCGCTATTTTATAAATAAGACTGCGACGAGAATTCTGAATCTGACCGGGAAAAATATCCGGAATTATATTGGAAATTACGACTATTTTCTGGAAAAACAGGAAACAGAAAAGCAGGAGAAGGCGTCCGGTGGAGAGCGCTGTGAAGTGAAATCCCAGCCGGGGGACTCCGCGGGGAAAGCAGACTGGAAGGCGCAGAAAGAGGAGCAGGCAAAACTGCGGAAGATTCAGAACCAGATCAGCCGTGTCGAGGCAGAGATTGAGCAGCTGGAGGAACGTCTGGCGCAGATTGATGAAGAGTTTGCGGATCCGGAGATTGCCACAAATTCCGCAAGACTTTCCGAGCTCCACCGGGAACAGACTGAGGTTCAGGAGAAACTGGAAGCGCTGTATGAAAAATGGGAAGAACTGAGTGAATCATAATATGAGCCTGTGATATTGACAAATATTTGACAAACAGCTTCTTCCTGCTTATAATATTTTTAAAATGTAAATGAAATATCATGGGGTTTTTATATTGCATTTAAGGTACGTAAGAGATTTGGGAGGAAGAAAAAGTGCAGAAGGAAATATCACAGGCGGTAATCCGCCGCATGCCGAGATATTACAGATATCTGGGAGAACTGATGGATGAGGGGGTAGAGCGGATTTCTTCGAATGAACTGAGTGTCCGCATGAAAGTGACTGCCTCACAGATCCGTCAGGATCTGAATAATTTCGGGGGATTCGGACAGCAGGGATACGGATATAATGTACAGTATCTTTATGAGGAGATCGGGAGTATTCTGGGACTGGACTGCCAGCATAATGTGATTGTAGTGGGAGCGGGAAATATGGGCCAGGCTCTTGCAAATTATGTAAAGTTTGAAAAACGGGGCTTTGTGATTACAGGACTTTTTGATATTAATCCGGCTCTGATCGGAACGATGATCCGTGGAATTAAGATTTACAGTATGGATCAGCTTCCGGAATTTGTCAGGAATAACAGAGTGGATATTGCCGTTCTGACTCTGCCGAAGGAGCGGGCGGAACAGGCGGCAGAGACACTGGTGCGGCTGGGAATTCATGCGATCTGGAATTTTGCGCATCTGGATCTGGATCTGCCGGAGGATGTGGTGGTGGAAAATGTCCATCTGTCGGACAGTCTGATGCAGCTTTCCTATAATATCGTGAAAAACCGCCGGGAACAGCAGAATAAGTGAGAGAATAAAAAGGAGCCTTACAGCGGGTTCCTTTTCCTGCCTTATGGGAAAGGAGGCATTTGATGAAGTATATTTTGAACAGCAGTCAGATGAAGCAGTGTGACGTCAATACCATGGAAAGGTATGGGATGCTGTCCGCTGTTCTGATGGAGCGGGCGGCTCTGGCGGCGGCAGAAGAGGTGGAGACCTGTCTGCCGCAGCGAGGGAAAAGGATTTTGATTGCCTGCGGAACAGGGAATAATGGCGGAGACGGCCTGGCAATGGCGAGACTGCTTTTCTTAAAGGAGTATGATGTGACAGTGCTTTTCCCGGGCAATGAGGAAAAATGCAGCACAGAGGCAGCAAGGCAGCTGAACATTGTCCGGAATTACGGGATTCCTGTTGCTGCGCAGATGCCGGAAGGGGAATTTGATGTAATTGTCGACGCTCTTTTCGGAATCGGACTGTGCCGGGAAATCGGAGGCGTTTACCGGGATCTGATTTTACAGATGAATGAGCGGAAGGCCTGGAAGGTGGCAGTTGATATTTCTTCCGGAGTCTCTGCAGATAACGGAGCGGTGCTGGGAACTGCTTTCTGTGCGGATCTGACAGTGACCTTCGGCTTTGCGAAGATCGGTCAGCTTGTCTACCCGGGAGCGGACTATACCGGACGTCTGGCGGTGAAGGATATCGGCATTGACTGTCACAGTCTGTTTGAGATCCGGCCCCATCTGCTTTGTATGGATGAAACAGATCTGACGCTTCTGCCCGGGAGAACAGCCCGCAGCAATAAAGGCAGCTATGGGAAGCTTCTCATTTTTGCGGGATCCCGAAATATGGCCGGGGCGGCGGCTTTTTCCGGAAGGGCGGCATACCGCACCGGATCCGGACTGGTAAAAATTGTTACGGAAGAAGCGAATCGTCAGATTATTCAGTCTCTGGTGCCGGAAGCTGTTCTTGACGTTTACGATGAAGATACGGATATGGAAGCTTTTGTGCGGGAACAACTGAGCTGGGCGGATGCCGTTGTGGCCGGCCCGGGGATCGGACTTTCAGAGCAGGCGGAGCAGATTGTGAGAACGGTTCTTCTGGAAGCTGAGGTTCCCTGCCTTCTGGATGCGGATGCCTTAAATATTCTGTCCGCGCATCCGCAGTGGCTGAAGGAGCATAAGGCATCTGTGACTGTGACGCCGCATCTGGGAGAGATGGCGCGGCTGACCGGAAAGGAAGTTTCGGAAATACAGAAAAATATGATTTCTGTTGCGAAAACATTCGCAGAGGCATATGATGTAATTGTAGTGTTGAAGGATGCGAGGACTGTTGTCGGGATACCGGGCGGTCCCGGATATATCAATACCACAGGCAATCACGGAATGGCTACCGCAGGTTCCGGCGATGTGCTGACAGGAGTCATCGGGTCTCTGCTGGGGCAGAAGGTTCCGCCGCAGACAGCGGCTCCTCTTGGAGTGATGCTTCACGGGCTGGCCGGCGATGCCGCTGCACGGGAGAAAGGAAAGGTTTCCCTGATGGCGTCTGATCTGGCGGAGGGCCTGACTGCAGTGCTGAGGGAAATAAATGCCTGAGAATTAAGAAAGAGCTGCTGAGATCAGCAGCGGGAAAGAAGGATACATTATGAAAAAATACAGCAGAGTCTGCGCGGAGATTAATCTGGATCATTTTGAACATAATCTGGATGAAATCAGACGGCTGAAAGCGCTGAAAACGAAAGTATGCGCAGTGATCAAGGCCGACGGTTACGGTCATGGAGCGGTGCGGCTGGCGGAGATTCTGGAGAACAGAGAGGAAATCTGGGGTTATGCGGTTGCAACTGCCGAGGAGGGAAAGGAACTGCGGAAAGCGGGAATGAAGAAACCGATACTGATTCTCGGATATGTGTTTCCGGAGGATTATAAGATGCTGATCCGACAGGATATCCGTCCTGCGGTATTTACGCTGGAAATGGCGCAGGAGCTTTCAGAGGAAGCGCTTCGGGCGGGAAAGAAGGCGAAGATTCATATCAAGCTGGATACCGGAATGAGCCGCATTGGATTTCAGTGCAGTGAGCAGTCTGCGGATCAGATTGCACAGATTCATCAGCTTCCGCATATTGTGATAGAGGGAATTTTTACTCATTTTGCCAAAGCGGATGAGGCAGATAAAACTTTCACACGGAATCAGATGCACCAGTATGGAAAAATGATTGATATGCTGAAAGAGCGGAAAATTGAAATTCCCATCCATCATGTTTCCAACAGCGCAGGGATTGTAGACCTGCCCGGATATAACCTGGATATGGTACGGGCGGGGATTATTCTGTATGGTCTCTGGCCTTCCGATCAGGTGGAAATGGAAAATATTGATCTGAAGCCGCTGATGACCTTAAAAAGCCATGTGGTACATGTGAAGGAACTGGAGGACGGGAGAACCGTCAGCTACGGAGGAACATACCGGGCGGAAGGAACGAGACGGATTGCCACTGTGCCTGTGGGGTACGGGGATGGTTATCCCAGATCCCTTTCTAATAAAGGCTACGTGCTGATTCACGGACAGAAGGCTCCTGTCCGGGGCCGGATCTGCATGGATCAGTTTATGGTGGATGTGACAGAGATTGACAATGTAAAAACCGGTGATCCGGTAATTCTGCTGGGATGTGACGGAGATGCGCAGATCACCATGGAGGAACTGGGAGAACTTTCCGGACGTTTTAATTATGAATTTGCCTGCGATCTCGGAAAACGGATTCCCAGAGTTTCTGTCAGAAATGGAAAGCGGCTGGAGTAAACTCAGCTGAATACACTCGAAAAAAACGGGGATAATGAAAAACGTAATTGTAAAATACGTCAGTTACATAAACCTGAAATTGGAGAGTGTGAAATGGTAATTCGAAGAGGAGATATTTATTATGCGGATTTGAGACCGGTAGTGGGATCGGAGCAGGGCGGCGTGCGGCCGGTTCTGATTATACAGAATGATGTGGGTAACCGTCACAGTCCTACGGTGATCTGCGCGGCGATTACATCACGGATGAATAAGGCGAAGCTGCCGACGCATATCGAACTGAGTGCATCCAGGTATCATATGGTGAAGGATTCCGTGATTCTCCTGGAACAGCTGCGCACGATTGACAAGATCCGCCTGAAGGATAAAATCTGCCATCTGGACGGAGATATTATAAAAAAAATTAACCGCGCTCTGCGAATCAGCCTTGATTTAGATACATAACTTGACTATTCGCAGTGTAAATGATAAGATAAATCAGTTGTATTTAGAATGTATGTGGGAAGAAATATCATACAAGTAAGGGAGAGACGACTATGTCAGGACATTCAAAATTTGCGAATATCAAGCATAAAAAGGAGAAAAATGACGCGGCAAAGGGCAAGATTTTCACGATCATCGGCCGTGAGATTGCCGTTGCCGTAAAAGAAGGCGGCCCGGATCCGGCCAATAACAGCAAGCTTCGTGATGTGATTGCCAAGGCAAAATCAAATAATATGCCCAATGACACCATTGAGCGGGGAATCAAGAAAGCTGCCGGAGACGCGAACTCCGTAAATTACGTCAGCGCTACATACGAGGGATATGGCCCCAACGGAACGGCAATTATCGTGGATACTCTCACGGATAACAAGAATCGTACCGCTGCCAATGTGCGCAATGCGTTCACCAAGGGAAAGGGAAATGTGGGAACGCAGGGATGTGTCTCTTTTATGTTCGACAAGAAGGGACAGATTATCATTGCCAAGGAAGACTGTGAAATGGATGCGGATGATCTGATGATGGCTGCTCTGGATGCAGGCGCAGAGGATTTCTCTGAGGAGGAGGACAGCTTTGAAGTGATCACAGATCCGGATTCCTTCAGCCAGGTGAGACAGGCTCTGGAGGCGGCGGGCATTGCCATGGCCAGCGCCGAGGTGACTATGATTCCCCAGAATTACGTGGAACTGACTGACGAGAAAGATATCGCCAACATGAATAAAATACTTGATCTGCTGGATGACGACGACGATGTTCAGCAGGTATATCATAACTGGGCAGAGTAGACGCTGCCGGGACTCACATAAGTACAGCTTTTGTATTTATGTGAGTTTTTTTATGGTAAAGACTGACAGAATATGTTATAATTTGAACAAAGTTGAGTATACAATTAAAAATTCCTGGAAAAAGGAGAGGCTTTTTCCGGGTAATGAATCAGGGGGAAATTTGTATGAAGAAAATCCTTTTCGCAGCATCAGAATGTGTGCCGTTTATCAAAACCGGAGGGCTCGCCGACGTCTGCGGAGCGCTTCCGAAGATGTTTGATAAAAAGGAATGGGATGTTCGGGTGGTTATTCCGAATTATTCCTGCATTCCGGAGCATTACAGGAATCAGTTTGAGTACGTGACACATTTTTATATGGGAACCGGACCTTATATTCCAAATAAATATGTAGGTGTCCTGAAGTATGAACTGGACGGTATTACTTACTATTTTATTGATAATGAAGAGTATTTTAATTGTTTCCTTCCTTACGGAAATATCCGTTATGATATTGAGAAGTTCTGTTTCTTTGACAAGGCAGTGCTTTCCATGCTTCCGCTGATCGGTTTCCAGCCGAATCTGATTCACTGTCACGACTGGGAGACCGGTATGATTCCGGTTTATTTAAAGACCGAGTTCCAGGGAGATATGTTCTTCTGGGGCATGAAAGCAATGATGACGATTCATAACCTGAAGTTTCAGGGAATCTGGGATGTGAAGACCATGATGGGACTGACCGGTCTTCCGAAATCCCTGTTCACGCCGGATAAGCTGGAATTTCAGAAGGATGCCAATATGCTGAAGGGCGGTCTGGTTTACGCTGATTATATTACAACAGTCAGCGATACTTATGCGCAGGAGATTCAGACTCCCTATTATGGGGAAGGTCTGGATGGTCTTCTGTCGGCACGCCATTTTGATATGCAGGGCATTGTCAATGGCATTGATTATGATCTTTATAATCCTGCCACAGATTCCCATCTTTTTACGAATTATGACGCAGATAATTTCCGCAAAAAGAAGGTTCAGAATAAGCTGAAGCTGCAGGAAATGCTGGGACTCAAGGTGGATTCACACAAGTATATGATCGGTCTGATTTCACGTCTGACCGACCAGAAGGGACTGGATCTCATAGATTACTGCTTTGAGCGCATCGTGGATGAGTTTACGCAGTTCGTCGTGATCGGCACCGGCGAGGAGCAGTATGAGAATATGTTTAAATATTATGCATGGAAGTATGGAGACAGAGTGTCTGCCAATATCTGTTACAATGCGGATCTGGCCCAGAAGCTGTACGCGGCTGCAGATGCATTCCTGATGCCGTCCCGCTTTGAACCCTGCGGTCTGACTCAGCTTATGGCTTTCCGCTACGGAACAGTGCCGATTGTCCGTGAAACCGGCGGTCTGAAGGATACGGTACAGCCCTATAATGAATATGATAATACGGGAACCGGTTTTTCCTTTACTGATTATAATGCGGAAGATATGCTTCATGTAATTAACTATTCCAAACAGATTTATTTCGATAAGAAGCGTCAGTGGAACCAGATGGTAGAGCGGGGAATGCGTTCTGATTTCTCATGGAAGGTTTCGGCAAAGAAATATGAGGATCTCTATAATTATCTTCTTGGGGTATAATAAGAATTGTTTATGGGATACTGTTAAGAGCTGCTGCTCCGCGGATGGAGTTTCATCTGCGGAGTGACAGCTCTGTTTTTCTTTTTTGTCTGACAGGAAACCTTTCTGATCCGGAAAAATGTTCCCATAATTGGTGCAAGCGCGTGATACTATGAAAAATATGAATTACCGGGATGGGACATTGTACAAAGGAGCCAGAGAATTGAAATGATTTTTTTTCGGGAAAATGAAATACGGACATACAGTTTTTTCGAAATGCTGCAGACGTTGTATCATGGAGAAATGCCGCTGGCAGATTGTCTCACGGCCAGAATGACAGAATACGAACCGGATCTGGACCGGGAAACAGCTGCGAGAAAAGTAAGGAACTGGAAAAGTGATAAGAATTTCCCCAAAAACAGGGAGGAACTTTTTAAAATCTGTTTTGCATTGAGGCTGAAGGAGGAAGAGGCGGATGAGCTGCTGGGAATGACTGCTGAGAGCGGCATTCATTTCAGAAATCCCCGGGAAGTGATATATGCCTATTGCCTGAGAAAAGAAATAGACTACCCGGAAGCCTGCGCTATGACAGAAAGACTATGGGGGAAGAATCTTCCCACAGGAGGAAGGGAATACAGGGAGTATTACCGCCGGCAGGGCAGTGGGGAAAGTGAAGAGAATCTGACAGGAGCCTTCCGCAGGAGCTTTAAAAAAATTCAGTCAGAGGAAGAACTGGAAGCATTTCTTGAGGACAGACGGGAAAAGTTTGGACTGATGCACAATACGGCCTACCGCAAGTTCCGGAAGATGCTGGACTGTCTGATGAATCCCCAGCAGGAAAATTCTGTCTATCCAAAAGAGCAGAGTTACAGCATCCGGAAACTGGTGAATGAATATATCCGGATGGGAGTCCCCTACAGGCGCAAAACAGGTCAGTACACCTGGATTCAAAGAGAAATAAAAAAACACTGGCCTTCTGACCGCTCTATATATGAAATGTATAAGAGAAAAATGGATGTGGACAGAAAAACACTTCTTCTGCTTTATCTGGCTACAGAGGGTGAGGGGCTTCAGGAAGCGGAGGAGACCGGCGTTCAGGAACATCAGCGAAAAATGAATGTCATGCTGGCGGAGTGCGGCATGCCTGTTCTGAACGACAGAAATCCTTTTGACAGTCTTGTGCTGCAGGTGTGCAGGGAGTCTTCGGAAGAGGACTATATCGGGATGCAGATGGAAAGAGCTGTAAGAAGTATATTTGCGGAAGAAAATGCAGAAAAAACAACGGGCGGGGGGATGGATAAAAATGAATCTTGATAATCGTATCAGACTTCCGGAGGGCTATTTGCTGACCGGAGGGGCAAGAGCAGAATATGTAATTGAAAAGTATGTGAATTCGGGAGCCAATTCTATTGTATATCAGGCGTGGTACAGGGATTCTCTGATGCCGGAAAAAATACATATGGTTCTCATTAAGGAGTTATATCCATATGATCCGGCCGGGGGAATTACCAGGGAACCGGACATGAGCCTGACTGTCAGACCGGATACCGGCACGCTGTTCCGGAAGCACAGGGAAAGCTTTGTCTCCGGGAATGATATTCATCTCATGCTGTCCAATGAGGGGAAGGGTGGGATTGCGGAAAATCTGGATTCTTTTGAGCAGAATCATACCTTATATACGGTGCTGAATGTCCGGGCAGGTCAGGTGCTGGAAGAAGTAATAAAAAAGAAAAGGGATTATTTTTCTCTTACTGCGGCAGTGAGATTTATCCGCAATCTGTTACAGATTGCACGCAGGTTTCATGAGCATGATCTGCTGCATCTGGACATCAGCCCGGATAACATATTTCTGCTGGAGGCGGCAGAACCGGATGAAAATGCCGGCATCCTTCTTCTGGATTTTAATACGGTTTATTCTGTACAGAACCGCTCAGACAGTATAGAAGCTTATTATGGAGGAAAGACGGGATATGTGGCTCCCGAGGTGAGTCTGCGGCAGGAAAAGGAACTGGGGCCATGGACGGATCTGTATTCGGTTGCCGCGGTGTTTTATTATATTCTTACAGATGGAGAGACGCCCCGGGATATGGAACTGAGCAGAGGGCAGGAACTGATATCTCCTTATGCAAGGATCCTTCTTCATGAAAAAGAGGTTTCTGCCCGTCAGGTAAATGAAATTCTGAGGAAAGGGCTCCGCATGCTTCCCCAGGACCGGTATCAGAATGTGGAGGAAATGCTGGAAGATGTGCAGAAGCTGGAAGATATTCTGAGCGGAATGATCAGAATTCCGGTTATCTATGAGAATGAGAATCCGTCGGGAAGGAAGAAAGAGTGGAGCAGGAGAAGAAGGAGGCTGACTGCAGGCGTGGCGGCGCTGGCTGCCGTGCTTGCAGTTGGCGGGGCATATTACGCGGGACGACAGTATCAGCCCCCTGCGGAAAATACGGAACTGGATCTGACAGAATTTCCGCTGGAAACAGATGACCGTGTTGTGCTGACGGAGCAGAACGCCCGTTATCCGCTGGTGGACAATGTGATGCGCATCCAGGTGTCGGCTACCTCTGCCGTGCGTGTGCTTCTGAAGGATTATACACATGAGCGCAATTTAGAGGACGCGTTTTCCTCCTATGCGATCTTTCTCATTTACGCCGGGGAGAATGACAAGCGGGGGTGGCAGTTTGGGGATATGACCTATGATTTCTTCTATACGGAGGACAACAGCCTGCATATGGAACTCCCGCTGCAGGACACCAATGACTTTAACCTGGATTATATCGGCGTGATTTTCCAGAACCATAATTATGATGAGAGCAATCTCATCCTGGATATCAACCGCTGTACTTTAGTGGACGGGGAGGGCAATGCCTATGAGATGACGGAGCTTTTAGGAAGCCACCTTCTCTTTTTTGATGAGGAATACTGGCAACAGAACCTGATCACAGAACAGAACCAGCAATATGTGGAGACCTTTGAGGATATCCGGGGCGGGAAGCTGATCGTGGACGCAGATGCGGGATTCCTGGATCCGGTTCTGGATGTGGAGTTTTCCAGTGATAATCCGCGGGTGGCCACGGTGGATGAGCGGGGACGGATTATAGGTGTCCGTCAGGGAATTACCACGATTACAGTGACTGTCACAGATAAAAAGACAGGAGAAGAAAGGCAGACACAGATGCTGGTCCATGTGATATCGAAGTTGTAAAATGTCCTTTTTATCCTATGTTTTATGGGACCTGTCCCGACTGCAGACATGATAAAATAGATCTGTAGATCTGAACATAGTTCGGGAATGAAAAAGGAGGAACAGATTATGAAATTAAGAAAATGTGGTCTGGCATTTGTGCTGGCCGCAGCGACAGCCATCTCCCTTCCGGGAATCAGCACAATGGCGGAAGAACCGGATCCCTCGCAGACGCCTGTGGCAGATATTCCGGAGGAGTATATCCGGGAACAGATGGAAAAGATTGAGAGCGGGGAAATTGAAGATGTGTTCATCCGTGTAAAGGTGCTGGAGTCAGCGCAGATCATACCGGCGGAAATTCTCGGAGCCATTGGCGAGCAGGATATGGGTCTGACGGTTTCCGTTTACGAGAGTGCTTCGGACCAGTATCCCGCGTATGAATGGACTTTCAACGGGATCACGAGCGGACTGGAGGCAACGCAGGAGGATTTTGATATCGGGGTAGAGATCGATTCCGCTGAGGTTTATAACGGAGTAGACTCCGTGGTGGCAGATGATGCGGCCTTTACCACATTCTCCCTGGACTGCAATGGGAATGTGCCCACAGGCGCGATCTTATGTATGCCGGCATCCGACGAAACGGCAATGTATGAGATGCAGAATGTTTACGGTTACAACAGGGGCAGCAAAGCAATCCTTGATTTTGGTGGAGGCGCAGGATTCAGCGACAGTTATTCCAACGGCTGGTGGATGTCTGTCAGATTATTTCAGAGTGGCGTCCGGGATTACATTATGACGCCTTCCGAACTGGAGGCTCAGGAGATTTACCAGGATAATCAGCACTTCTCCGATATCGGGGAGGCGGAAAAGCAGATCCAGGCAGGACTCAGCCAGGGATTTTCAGAGATTAATATCAGCATGGAGAATTATTACGGCAATGACTATGTGCTGTCCTCCGATACTCTGCAGGCGGTCAGAGACGCGGGGGCTGAGCTGAATATCACCTTCCCGGGCGCTGAAGCATCGAAAACATACAGATGGATTTTCCATGGGAAAGAAATGAGCGGTGAGATTCCGGCGGTAGATCTGACCGTGAGATTTCCATATGATGATGAGACCGCAGAGAAAGCAGATCAGATGATTACCAATGATGTAGAGATGTGTGTGCTTGATTTCCAGCACAGCGGAAGTCTGCCGGCGGGAACAGATTTTACCACATTATTCTCTCTGGACCGGAGAGAACTGGCAGGCACGCAGGGGTATCTGTATTATCTGAACGAAGACAGTGGTACGCTGGAGCTTGTGTCACAGACAGACTTTTATCTGACAGATCATCAGGGAATGGAGGCAGTGTATGTGAGCTTGAATGATCTGTCTCATTGTTCTGCTTATGTAGTGACAGATAAAATGGCGGAAGGCCCCAATGTGGACAATACAGTTTCGGAACCGGATCCGGGGCCTCAGCCCGATCCCGATCCAGAGTCCCGGCCGGATAATCCTCAGGTACAGACTCCGGAGGGAGATCCCTCTGGCGGAGATGTGCAGGGAGCGGGGACGGATGAACAGAAGTCTCCTGTAAACCGGACGGAAGCTCCCAGAACAGGGGACAGCAGCCGGACGGGAATTCTGGTTCTTCTGCTGGCAGCCGGAGGAGGAGCAATTCTTCTGTCGGGAATGAAAAAAGTGAAGAACGGGCGTTGAAAACGCAGAAAGGAGGACAGGCGTGAGGCCTGTCCTTTAAAAATTCCGGAAGATATGCAGAAGTTCGCGGGTATTTTTCAAATGCAGTTTATGGAGAATACTTGTTTTCTGGTTGGCAAGGGTCTTAGGGGATGATTTCAATTCAAAGGACTGATCCAGCAGGGCAGAAAGGACGCTTTTTTCTGCCGGCGTCAGTACAGAGAGAATCAGTTCCTGCATGATATATTTCTGTGCCGTATGTTCCGGAAGAATACTGCGGATGGTATATCCGATCTGGGAAAGCTGATCTTTGAAAAGGTATCCGGAAGCGAAGCAGAAGCGGATAGCGGAAATAATTTCTTCCCGGCCGGCCGGTCTGCTGACCAGAAGTATTTCAGCCGGAGTTTTCAGGCGTATATCCCGGGCAAGATCAAGGCCTGTCCGGGATGAAGTGTCTGTGTCGATATCAACTGCGGCCAGCCGGATCTTCTGTTCTGCGATCAGGGAAATCACAGTATCCGGTTCCGGGGAATGAAAGATCAGGAAAAAATTTCCCCTGGGATCGGGTATCTGTCTGATTTTTCCCAGGAGTTCTGTATCCTGGCTGATGAGTAAGATTGGTTCCTGCCGTTTCATGCTGTTTCTCCATTAAAAGATGATAATCTTTATTATATCATCTGTAAATTTAAGAACCGGGAAGTTTTTTCCACATTACAGGACAGGCGGAAAAATGTTCCAAAAACAGAAGCGGCAATATGTTATTCTGGACGCAGAAGAATACTTACTGTACAGGAGAAATATACAGGATGATTATGCGGATTGGAACGGCTTTTCCTGCGCTGTGGATGGAAAATGAGCTGAAAAATCACCTGATCAGGATTGCAATAGAAGAAGACTGTGAGCTGGATCTGGCAGATTACCGGGGGGATATGAAAAAGCTCTGGAACGCATTCCCGGATCTGGATCTGGCTTTTTTTGATTATGCTCTTCTGCGTGAATATAAGGAAATTCTGTCTGGATTTTTCCGCCGGAATCCGGATTGTATGAGTGTGGCGGTAGGGAAACCGGAGGAAGAAATCTGCGGTTTTCTGGAACTGCGCCCGGCCGGACATCTGGGGAAAACAGATTCTTATGATCAGATACGGCGTCTGTCTCTTCGCTGTATGAAAGAAATGCAGGAAGATTTCGGGGTATTGCAGATTCATACCAGACAGGGAGAGTACGCTGTTTCTGTCAGAAATATACTGTACTGCCAGAGTGATCTGAAGTATGTACAGCTTGTAACGAAGAAAGGGACTGTTTACCGGAAGCTGTGGAAGCTGGACGAGGTGCTTTCTGTTCTTCCGGAATATTTTATAAGAGTTCATCAGAGCTATGTGGTTAACGTGCGTGAAGCAGAAGGTTTTGACCGGTCGGCACATGAACTGCTGATGACGGATGGAATCCGGATTCCGGTGAGCCGTCCGTATGTTCAGTCTGTGCTGATGCTGTTTGTCGGAAAATCTGCCGGTTCAGAAGCTGATTCTGAAAAGGAAAGCGCATGGGGACGTACATAGCTTATTTTATTTACAGCGGCGGATTTCGTACGGGGGTCAAAAGGCAGGGAAGCAGATGAAAAAAGAGAGGAGATGGAATATGTGGCGGAATGAGCATATGGAATCTGAGATCAGGGAGATGCAGGATCCGGGAAAGGGCGAAATTTTGTCCGGAGAATATCTGGAATTCGGGTATATCAGAGAAACCTACATGGACGGGCAGAATATTTTTCATACCCGGATCCGGCATGAAAGGCCGCAGGCCGATCCGGAGGAACTCTGGGAGGTCATGGAGAAAAGGTAAAATCCGCCCGGGGCGGTGAAAAAAGAAGATGAAGTTTTAAAAGCAGGAGGTTAAAAAATGCAGGAAACAAATATGAAACAGGTTGTAACGGATCTTGTGGGAGAGGAAGTGCGCAGCGGAAGGGTAATAAAAAACGCGGATGTGCTGCGATATCTTCCCGAACTGGCGGAAGCGATTCATGTTGACAAGATGAAATTAAAAGGAAAGATCCGGGACAGTCTTCTGGAGGAGGGAACCTATAACCCTCTGAATGTGATCCTGGGGATTATCGGATTCCGCATTGTGTCGGAGGACGGTATGGCGGACCGGGTGGTCTCTTACAAAAGTACGCAGGATAAGCTGGACAGCTTTCTGCTGGTGGATGAGGAAAAATTCCGGGAGGCTCTGGCAAGGATATCCGGTCAACTGCAGGTCTCGGAACAGGAGGAACGTGATCTGGAGGCATCTGTGAATGAGCGTATCATGCAGATGTCGCTGAATCTGGAAAATGTGACAAATGAGCTGAATGAAAGCCGGCAGGAGCTGGATTACCTGCGTCAGTCGGTGGCGGAGCAGGTGCAGTTTATGATGGCAGATTGCGGAAGTGCGCAGCGGGAGTCCGGAACCGGACAGGGGCTGGAATATATTCTGGGAGCCCTGGATGTGGAGGCTGTCTGGGAAGCGGAGCAGGAGGCGGGCATGTTTACGATTCTGAAAACGGAGCATCCAGAACAGTGCAGGAACAAGCCGTGCATGATGCATGAGGGAAAGGTTCTGGTGAAAGGACTGCGGTTTGTGTCTGCCGCACAGGAATAAAGATACAGAAGCAGAGAGAGGAGATAAGAGTTTATGGCAGGATTAAAAGCGTTTATCGGATATGATCTGGGGGATGGAGAGACCATTACCGACATGGTCGTGCTGGATATTGATAAACAGAAACAACTGGTGCGCACGGATTTTTCCGACATGCCTATGCCGGACAGTACCACGCCGGGGCGGGCGCTGCCGACGATTTTTGCGCGGGATGAGGAGGGCCGGATTCTTTTTTCCAACAGTATTCTGACCGATTCGGATTCTGTGAGGGATATTCATATTAATTTTAAGCGGAAACCCACTGATCTCATGGAAGAACTGTCTCCGGAACGCAGACGCCAGATTATGGCGTTGTCTGAGTCTGCGCCGGAGTGGCCGGATGCCTCCGTGTGTCCGGAATGCAATTCTGAAAAAATGGATGAATTCCGTAATTCTGTAGTTACATTTACGAACGCTATTTTCAGCGATGAGCAGTACCGGGACAGGATCATGAGCTTTGCGGCAAACTGCGGGGAGATTGTTTTCTGTGTGGGACATCCCACAAAATGGGACGAGCTGGATGTCGCCGTCTACAGAATGATTCTGAAAACCAGTATTCTGGGGCAGGGAGAATACAGTGGGAAGCCGTCTTCTCTGGTAATGGCTGCAGAGTCCAGGGCTGCTTTTCTCTACGTGAAAAATCAGGGAAAGAGTGACGAACTGCCCAGAGGAAAATCTGCGCTGCTGGTAGATGTGGGTTCATCGACCATTGATCTGACAGCCATGACGGCAGATTCGCGGAATCATCAATATAACAGCGGAAATAATTATCTGGGCGCCCGCAGTGTTGATCATATGATCCGGGACTGGTATCTGGAAAAGCTTATGGCAGACAGGGAAAACCAGATTGTATACCAGGAACTGACCGCCGCCAATCCCACGCTGAACCAGACGCTGACTCTTTTCTGCCGGGAAGCGAAAGAGAAGGTATACAGTTTCAAAGCGGGAAAGGCAAATATCTTTTTTGGATATTTCCGGCCGGTCCAGCTTTCGAGAGATGAACTGGACGACATGCTCCGCACGGTTCCCATCGCCGGGATCTTACAGAAGAATCTGGATCTTCCCCGGGAAACGGCGGATCAGATGGGACAGAAAAGCTGGTGCGATCTGTTCCGGGAATTTATGCAGGAGCAGAGAGCTCGGATGGAAGAGCAGGGGATTTCCATTGGAAGAGTAATTCTCACCGGCAGCGCGTCAAAAATGCCGGTGGTTCCCGAGGCGGTGCGGGAAGTGTTTGCAGATATTCCGGAGAGCGCGCTTTTCTTTGATATGGATCCTTCCAGAACGATTTCAAAGGGGCTTGCCCTGGTTGGACCGTCAAATGATAAGTCCGTATCCTTCCAGATGGATGTGGCAAAGGTGTTAAATGAAGATGTGCCCCGGGTGGTGAAAAATAATGTGGGGAGTCTGGCGGTATCGCTGAGTGATTTCCTTTCTGAAAAAATGGAGGGAATGATGATGAAGCATATCAGAGCCTGGAGAAACGGCGATTTTTCCACATTCAATGATATGAATAAGGCCATTATGGAGGACTGCAGTTCCTGGAAGATCAGTTATGATTATGGAGAAGAATACGCCCGGATTGTGCAGAACTGGTGCAGTAACGTGGTTGGAAAGGACATTGCGGTAAGTCTGAAAGGAATCTGTGAGAAGAACGGTGTGGCAAACTTTTCCGTAGATGAACTGAATATTGCGGGGACACAGAATTCTCTGATGGACCGGATGGGCGATATTGTCATGGGGCCTGCCACAAGGACAAGGCTGAACCGGGTGATTTCCCAGATCTGCAACAGGATTATTATTATTCTGATTGTGGCCCTCTGCTGGGTGCCTGTTCTGAGCTGGGCCATGCTGTTCGGCGGAGCGGGAGTGATGATCTGGAACGCATTTACCAACAATGAGGAGGGCTCGGAAAATAAGCTGGTGGAGTATGTGAAGGATAAAAATATTGCCGTATGGATGCGGAAGCTTGTGGGAGAGGGAAGTCTGGAGAACAAAGTAAGGGAAGCAAAAATTTCGGAGAGTATCCGGGCGGCGTTTCTGGATGAGGGAAACCAGAAGCGTATCGTAGCGGATATTGTGGAATCCCTGAACGCCCAGGTACAGAGCAAGACGGATGATATCAAATATGTGATAGAGAGCAGATAAAAGGTACAGAAATATGAAAATGGAATTATGGTATGATCCGGTGAATCCGGAGACAATGCTGAAGGTGGAGGAGAGATGGCTGGAAAGAGATGATATCTACGGCTTTCTTTATCCGGTGCAGTATCTTCCCCTTCAGAACTGGCTCTATCCCTCGGGATCCTGGCCGGGTCTGGCAGCTCATCTGGGAGATCTGACAAGAGGGGAAGAAATCTCGCTTATTTTTTTTGGCAGGCATGTGGATTATGAGGATCTGGCGGAGTGCCTGTCGGGCATGCCGGAGCTGAGTCTCTATTATGAGTCATGGGACGCCTTTCAGAAATGTACGGCGCGTCTTTGCGAAATCCCGGAGGTAATGAAAAAAATAGAGCTGGAAAAGTCGCCTTTCGGTCAGCCAGTGACCGGAAGGCCCGGGGAAAAACAGAGTACAGAAGAGAACTGGTTCCAGGTCATAGAGGATGAGCGCACGTTCCGGACGGCCTGCAGAAGCGGCGGGACCTGCTGTGTAGTCGGGGAAGAGTATCTTTCTTCTTTTGAAAAACTGGATACGCTGAAACAACTGACTACTTCACTGAAACGCCCGGCGGACAGTATTGTCTGTAGGTTTTCTGATCAGGAAAACCGGAAGCGTTATGAGGATTATGCGGGAATGTTTCCGGACTATAAATATACCTTCCTTCTGGAAGGAGAAGATAAATTCATGGAAGTTCTGAAAGAGAAATACGGGAATGCATTTCTTCTGCGGAACCGGCTGCGGTATTACCGTCGGCTTTATGAACAGATAAAAAGTTATTTTGATCAGAAAACGGATCTGGAAAGGCAGATGAAAGAGATTGAAGTTTTTCACGGAAAGGATCCGGACCGGTATATCGGGGATGAACAGTGGGAGGACTGCCGCGGAAAGCTGGAATGGATAGAGCGGAAACGCATGTATATGGACGATTTCCACCGCCTTGTTTTTAACCGGATGACGGAAGATGTAGAACTGAAGTATAAGGAGATGGGATTATGAATAATGGGAAGACAGAGCTGAAGCTGCGGGATCAGGATCTGCTGGTTCTGGCGGAGCAGGTGATTTCACAGTCTCATTACGAAATGATTGAGAATATGGATCTGAAGCCGCTGAATGGAGAAGCCGCCTGCATTGATCCGGGCAGCGTAGCCTGTCTGTTCCGGATTCCGGAGCTGGTGTACAGTAAGGAGGACGATCTGTTTCAGCGGCTGACCACCATTCTGAATGCCCTGCATACATGCGGAGCCTCCTGTCTGATGTTTCTGGAGTGCCGGCAGGGAAAGTCGGAATTATATCTGGGTGCCGTCAATAAGCAGAAGTATGAAAATATTTATTACCGCAATACGATCCGGGATATTCTGCGCACAGGTATGGAAGGAAACCTGCCGGGAACAGAACTGGTGGAACTGGTAAAAAAATCAGATATTGATGAGAAGATCCGGGACTGTCTGGATAACGGCTATGACAGTCAGTGTATTACGTCCATATCCTGCATGGGAAGCGAACGGAAAAACACCCGCAGCGGTTTTTCCCAGGGGCTGGAAAATCTGCTGGGAGCCGTGGGAAAGAAAAATTTTACCATAATGATACTGGCGGATCCTGTCAGCAGAGAGCAGGCGGATCAGGTGCGGCTGGGCTATGAACAGCTGGACAGCCAGCTTTCCGTTCTGGAAAACATTACGGTGTCGCAACAGAAAAGCAGCAGCTTTTCTGAGTCTGAGAATACATCGGCAAGCATTGGGGAAAGTATCGGACACAGCATCAGTCTGACCCAGAGCCATGCGGAGTCTACCGGATGGAGCAGGGGCGGGAGCCGGACCAGTCCGGGAGCGGGAAATAAGGCGGGTACAGGAGTGGCGGTTGCCGCAGGAGTGGCAGCGATTGCTTCAGGCGCCGGAACGGCAGCATATTTTGCCATGAATGCGGTGAGCTCCCTGACGCAGATGGTTTTTCCCCAGCAGAATTCCAATGAGGGGGAAACCGGAGGAATCCAGGATACGGAATCCCGCGGAACGCAGGATTCAGAAACCGCCAGCATGACCTGGCAGCGGGGAAGCGGTACCACCCGGTCCGCGTCGGAGGGGACGTCTCTGCAGTACACGGGCAGAAACCGTCATGTGCGGGAACTGTGTACAAAACTGGACTGGTATCTGAAATGGCTGAATCAGTGTGAAAACCAGGGGATTTTCAACTGTTCCGCCTATGTGATTTCCGCCAGCGCCAGCATCAATATGCTGGTGGCCAGCCAGTATCAGGCCATGATCCAGGGCGACGGCGGCGTGGGACTGCCTGTTTCGATGAATACCTGGACACGTCAGAATGGTGTGGAGCATGTGCGGGAGTATCTGATGCATCTGATGCACCCCATATTCGGAGAGCGGAATGTGGAGGGCAGCTTTTCTCCGGCCATACTGGTCAGCTCCGGTGAACTGTCCTGTCAGATGGCCCTGCCGCGGAAGCCGGTGGTGGGCATCAGTGTGATGGAGTACGCCTCCTTTGGCCAGGAGGTGGTGCGAAAATCCCGTATGAATCCCGGAACTGTGGCGCAGATCGGCGTGGTTTCCCATATGGGGAAAACCAATCCGAACCAGCCGGTATATCTGGATATCCAGAGTCTGGCAGCCCATACCTTTGTGGCGGGAACCAACGGTTCCGGGAAATCCAATACAATTTTCCGCCTTCTGGAGGAACTGATGCGGAATGGAATTCCGTTTCTTGTGATAGAGCCTGCAAAGGGAGAATATAAAAATGTATTCGGATCTGACAAATCCGCCCGGGTAAAAGTATATGGAACGAACCGGAGGAAAACCGCGCTGCTGCGAATAAATCCTTTCTGGTTTAATGAGGATGTGGATGTCAGGGAACATATTGACAAACTGATTGAAGTATTTAATGCCAGCTGGCCCATGTATGCAGCCATGCCGGCGGTGCTGAAAGCCGCCATTGAAAATGCTTACCGGGAATGCGGCTGGGATCTGGGAAGATCCGTCTGCAGGGGAGGATACCGGATTTTTCCCACCGTCCGGGATGTGCTGGGAGAGTTTGGAAAGAAGATGGACAGCACGGCTTTTTCCCAGGAAGTGAAGGGAAATTATGAAGGCGCCCTTTCTACCCGTCTGGAGTCTCTCTGCAACGGGATCTACCGGGATATCTTTTCGGGAGCAAATATTCCGGATGAGGAATTGTTCGGGAACAATATTATTGTGGACCTGAGCAGGGTGGGATCTTCGGAGACAAAAGCCATGATAATGGGAATGCTGATTATCCGTCTGCAGGAATATCGTATGAAGACGGAGGCGATGAATCTGCCTCTGCAGCATGTCACTGTGCTTGAGGAGGCGCATCATCTGCTGCGGCGCACTTCGTCGGTCCAGTCGGCAGACAGCGCGAATCTGCTGGGAAAGTCGGTGGAGATGATTGCAGGTTCCATTGCGGAGATGCGATCCTACGGAGAGGGATTTATCATTGCGGATCAGTCGCCGGGGCTTCTGGATATTTCTGTGATCCGCAATACAAATACAAAGATCATTCTCCGGCTTCCGGAGGCGGGAGACCGGGAACTGGTGGGGACAGCCATGGGACTGACGGCAAAACAGATATATGAGATTTCCAGATTAAAGACGGGCGTATGCGCCATTTACCAGAAAGACTGGCTGGAAACGGTGCTCTGCCAGGTAGACCGGGCGGCTCATGCGGAACAGGTCTATCATTATGTACCGTCAGAGGATCCGGAACAGAAGCGGAGCAGAGAACTGGCCTGCGGCCTGCTGGAGACTCTGGGGGAAAAGGACGGCGGAGACATGCAGGAGGAACAGAAGAAGCAGATGATGGAACAGATCCTTCTGTGCGGGATGGATGGCGGTCAGAAGAAATCGCTGATCCAGGCGGTAAAAGCCGGAAAGCCCGGCTGGCCCCTGTGTGCAGAAGCTGTGATCCGGCTGCTGCCGGCTGATCTGGAATATCCGTCTTCTGACAGTATATCTGATCTGCAGGTATGGAGAGAAGAAATGCTTGCCTGTATCCGGGAAATGTACGGACTGGAGGAACCTTACGCCGGACTCTGGCTGCAGGCTGCAGTGTATGTGAAAGCGTCAGAAAATCCTGCCTGGGAGAAGCTGTATGAACGGATCCGGAAGGGAACGGAGACTGATGATTCGCTGAAAAACGCCCGGGGACATGCTTTTGAAGTCCTTTGTCCGCTCAGAAAAGGAAGAGAGACAAAGAATCACAATTCCGGGATGTTAGAAAGGGATCTTGACATACTGATGCAGTCCGGCTGCAGTGACCGCACCCTTGCGGAGCAGCTTCGGAAATATCTGTCAGAGGGCACAGTACGGGAAAACCGGGGATCTCTGATCCCTTATTCGGATGTGGTATGGAATCTTCTGGGCGGTCAGGATTTATGGAAACAGACCTGTACCTGGGTGGAAGAAAAAAATTATGAGGCGTGGGACAGCGCCGTCCGCCGCCGGGTCGCGGAGATCATGAACTGCAGCGCAGAGACGCAGACCTCAGTGATGAGTCTGTTTCTGCAGCATATGGGAAAGCAGCCTGCTGTCCGCCGGTTTTATACTCCCTGGTATCAGTTCGGCCGGTTTGCACATTATATCTGAACAGCTGACAGTAAAATATGGAAGCTGAAGGGTTAAAAATGGAATTTCCTGTTATGGGAGGAAAAACAGATTAAGATCAGATTATAAACAGAACGCGGTACAAAACGAAAGAAGATGATGGAAGGACTGACAGGAAGGAGAACGTATGATATGATGAATTTCGGAGGAGATTTTGACGGAATGTTTCCCGGTATGAATGAACTGGGAAATCCACAGCAGGAAGTTCTGGAGCCGGAGATCATGGAGGTAAACGGACAGACCATAGAGATATGGGGCGATCCTTTTGCCATGGGAGAGTCACTGGATGATTTTCAGGGAGACAACGAATTTAATTTTCAGGGAAACTGCGGACTGGTGACAATCGCCAATATGCTGACCATGGCCGGGATTGAGTGTGATGAGAATACGATCACGGAAATTGCCATTAATAACGGACTGTGCGAGTATAATATGTTCGGACCGCCGGAAGAAAACGGAGGGACTTATACGGAACAGCGCAGTGAACTGCTTGCCATGTTCGGGCTGGAAAATGAAATTATGGAAGCCGGAAGTGAGGCAGGCAGCCTGGAAGCGATCGCCTCCTATGTGGAGGAGGGAAGACTGGTAAATCTCAGTGTAAATGCGGGGTATCTCTGGGGGGACGCCAATTATATTGATCAGGGGCAGACAAACCACAGTGTTGCAGTGACGGGAACGGCCAGAGATCCCCAGACCGGGGAACTGCTGGGGCTGTACATCTGTGACAGCGGTCAGGGCGGCGGTACTGATGCACTGTTTGTGTCTGTGGATACTCTCCAGGATGCTTATGTGAATGCCGCGGGAGCGCAGATTATTGTGACGAATGATTCGGTACATATATAAACCGGGAATTCGGGCAGGAGGAATGACTATGAAAGCATATACAGAATTATATGAGAATATCAGAAAAACAGCGGCGGCTATCTGCGGAGACGGCGCGGCCATGTCTTATCCCGTTCCGGTATCTGGAGGGGAAAGGGGAAAGGAAATTGTTTTTATTTATCCCACAGCTACCTTTCTTGAGAGGACCCGGCCCTACGCAGTGCTGATGACGGCGATGGACGGCGGTGCAGTGCTGCTGTATCAGAATTGCTATGACAGAGACTGGTTTGCGGCGCTGAACCATCCTTTCGGGAAAAAGATCAGTTATGCATTGCCGGAATACATAGGCGGAGATGTAAAGGTTTTTAAAGAGATGCAGGCGAGACTGAGGAGTCTGTATGATCAGGTGAGAGAATTTGCTTTTGCCGCAGAACTGACGGCGGAGCAGGAGATGATACTGAGAGAGTATCTGGAAACGCTAAGAAATATTACTCCGGAGGATCTGATTCCTTTTTACCGGGAGATGGGAAAGGAATTTTCTGACTGGACAGAGGAAATGCTGAAATAATTATATTCATGACAGGAGGTACAGTTTATGGTATTAGTGGGCGCTTTAATTATGGGAATCATCGTAGGTTTAATCCCGTTTTTTCTGGGAAAAAAGAAAAACAATGAGGGAATCGGGACAGCAGGACTGATTGCGTGTGTTGTATGCAACATTGCGCTGGGGCTTTTATTGTCTATCCCCTGCTGTATTATATTCGTAATTATCATACTTGTAAAAAGCAAATAGCAGATACAGGACACCAGGTATATATTGTACGCCGCACAGCCGGAAAATTTCCGGCTGTGCGGCGTTTCTGCTTTTTACAGGAAAGCATTCTTATGTGTACTGCTTAATTAAAATTTTATTTCCGGGAAAACAGACGCAGGGCATAGAAACACAGATTATGTAAATACTACAGAAAAGTATGGAATCTGCCTGGAGCAGGAGTCAAAGGAGGTTATGTAAATTGCAGAATGAAACTGAGAACAGCCAGAAGGAAGCCATGGAGGAAATCCAGGACTTCGGACAGTTGGAAATGGATCATAATAAACAGAAGCACAATATATATCTTCTATCCATTATCGGCGAGGTAGAAGGACATGAATGTCTGTCCTCCAATGCGAAAACGACCAAGTATGAGCATGTTCTGCCGAAGCTGGCGGAAGTGGAGGATAACGCTTCTGTAGATGGCGTGCTGGTGCTTTTAAATACCGTAGGCGGGGATGTGGAATCCGGACTGGCGATTGCGGAAATGATAGCCTCATTGAGCAAGCCTACAGTTTCCCTGGTACTGGGAGGAAGTCATTCCATCGGAGTTCCCCTGGCGGTTTCGACCGACTATTCTTATATTGTGCCGACAGGGACCATGGTGATTCATCCGGTAAGACTTTCCGGCGTGGTGATCGGAGCCCAGCAGACCTATGATTATTTTAAGCAGATGCAGGAGCGGATTTCAGGCTTTATTGAATCCCATTGCATGATTAAAGCAGAGCGGATTGAGGAGATGATGATGAACACCAGCATGCTGACGAAGGATCTCGGAACCATCCTGGTGGGGCATGAGGCTGTGGCGGAAGGCATAATTAATGAGGTGGGAGGAATATCTGACGCCATTGCGCGGCTGCATTTTATGATTAACGATGAGAAGTCATAGATATGGATAAAAATAATCCTTAATAAAATTATTCAGTGACATAAATTTCAAAGTGTGGTAAGATAATTTCTGGTTCCGGATCTGTGATCCGGGGCCGCACATATTACAGACTAAGGATAATTACTGATATTCAAAGGATGAAGGGGATATTATGTCACTGTTACAGTCGATCTTGATGGGTGTGATTCAGGGACTGACAGAGTTTCTGCCGGTCAGCAGTTCGGGGCATCTGGCTATTTTTAAAATATTGTTTCATGTGGATACGGACACGGGGCTTCTGTTCGATGTTCTGCTTCATATCGGAACGCTGATCGCGGTCTTCGTGGTTTACTACAGGGATATCATCCGCCTGATCCGGGAACTGGTCCTTCTTATCACCGACTGTTTCCATAATATTGCAGTCTGGATCGGCAGACACAGAGGGCAGCACGGAAAATACCGCAGAATCATTCACAACAGCTATCGAAAGCTTGTGCTGATGATTTTTGTCTCAACGATTCCCACCGGTGTAATCGGATATGTGGGAAGGGATTTTGTGGAAGCGGCGTCGGGAATCCTTCTGATTCCGGGGATCTGTCTGATGATTACATCCGGCCTTCTTTTTATCAGTGATTTTGCGCCGGACGGGACAAAAAAGCCCAGACAGGCGACGTTTGCCAACGCCTTTATTATCGGTATCTGCCAGGGAATTGCTACGCTTCCTGGAATATCCCGTTCCGGAACGACGATTACCGCCTGTGTACTCAGCGGTTTCGAGCGGAAATTTGCTGTAAAATATTCCTTTATTCTTTCCATCCCGGCGATCCTGGGCGCTCTGGTGCTGGAGCTGAAGGACGCGGGTTCCATGTCTGTGTCGGCTTCCCAGGCGGGAATCTATGTGGCGGGCATGATTGTGGCGGCAGTTGTGGGATATGTTTGTATTAAAACCATGCTGGTGATTGTGCGGCGGAAAAAGTTTAAGTTTTTTGCGATTTACTGCCTGGCTGCAGGTATTATAGCGGTAGCGGGACATTTCTATCTTGCCTGACGTTTTCCATTCTGCGGAGAGGTGTTCTGCGGTATCATTTTGTGAGGTATTTATGGCATCATCAACAAAAAAGAAAACAACATCCCGGAAAAAGTCTTCCGGGAGAAAAAATACAGGATCACGTTCACGTAAGAGCAGCGCAACATCCGGATTTCCCTGGAAGAGCGAGGTGCTCTTATTTGTAGTACTTGCATTTTCTGTTGTACTATTTATTACAAATATTGGAAAAGGGGGCGTGGTAGGAAATGCTGTCAGCCGTTTCTTTTTCGGAATGTTCGGCATTATGTCTTACGCCTTTCCTTTTGTACTGTTTCTGGTGACCGCTTTTCTGATTTCCAACAGAAACAGCGGCAGGAGCGGCGGTTCTGCATATTCCGGGCGGGTGATTATGAAATCTCTGGCCGGAGTTCTGTTTTTTGTATTTCTATGTGTATTTTCTCATCTGGTTTATATGGGAGAAGATATGACAGGTCTGATCAGTCTCTA
>CAMLYL010000016.1 GCA_946491665.1 uncultured Lachnospiraceae bacterium
AGCGGACATGGCCTACGCCGATATCTCCCTTCATGGACTTTAACTGATCCTCTGTAAACCCTTCGCTGACCAGCCCCATATCTTTATGAGAAATCACCTTCCCCTTGGGCCCCCGGGTATCGCTGACTGCGATACCGCAGCTCTCCTGCCCCCTGTGCTGCAGGGCGAAAAGTCCGTAATAAACGGTAGAGGCCACATCATTCCCATCCAGATCATAAATACCGAAGACGCCGCACTCCTCATGCGGCCCGTCCCACGGTACAAACTTTGTAAAACTATCCTGCATCCTGAACTCCTCCGAATCTTTCATTACTGAAACTTCTTTCCGGTAAGCAGCTCATATGCTTCTTTATACTTATCTACAGTCTTCTCAATTACATCATCCGGAAGCAGATAATCACTGTCCGGATTCGCCTTCAGCCAGTCTCTCACAAACTGCTTGTCATAGGACGGCTGTCCCTGTCCCGGCTTATACCCTTCAAGCGGCCAGAAACGGGAGCTGTCCGGTGTCAGCATCTCATCTCCGAGAATCACGTTTCCATTCTCGTCCAGGCCGAACTCAAACTTGGTATCGGCAATAATGATGCCCTTGCTCAGCGCGTACTCAGCGCACTTTTTATATAACGCGATAGTATAATCTTTTAATTTTGACGCATATTCCCCGCCCTTGCCCGGGAACTGCTTCTCCAGAATCTCAATGGTCTCCTCATAGCTGACGTTCTCATCATGATCGCCGATCTCCGCCTTGGTGGAAGGAGTATAGATGGGCTCCGGCAGCTTTTCAGACTCTTTCAGTCCCGCCGGCAGCCTGATGCCGCAGACTGTACCGTTCTCCTGATAGCTGGCCCAGCCGCTTCCAGTAATATATCCGCGCACGATGCATTCCACCGGAAGCATCTGAAGCTTCTTACATTTCATACTGTTTCCGTCAAATCTCTCATTCTGGAAAAACTCCGGCATATCCTTCACATCTGTAGAAATCATATGGTTCGGCAGAATATCCTTTGTAAAATCAAACCAGAACTTTGACATCTGAGTCAGAATCGCGCCCTTATCTGTTATTTTGTTTTTTAAAATTACGTCAAACGCCGAAATTCTGTCTGTGGCTGTGATAATCAGGCTGTCGCCGATATCATAAACCTCACGTACTTTTCCCTCTTTTACCGGTTTAAACTCTTGAATGCTCATGCTTTTTCCCTTCTTTTCATAAAAATTATTGTAATTCCGAAATCCAGAATTAAATACCATTTCAGTATAATACAATCAAAAACCATTCGTCAATCGAAGAAATCAGATGACATAAAAAGAAAATGTAGAAATTCACCGGAGATTCATGTGTTTTTTTGGTAAAAAAAGCGAGAAAGAAACGCAAAGCATTTCTCTCCCGCTCTTCATAACTGAAAATTATTCCTCAATCGCCTCATAATCGTCCGGGACAGTAATTCCCAGGGCGTCACAGTGCGATGCGTTATATTTTTTCGTAAACTGAGGCGCATATTCGATGGGCATCTCGGAGATATCTTCCTCGCCGTTCAGAATACGAACCGCCATCTGTCCGGTTGTATAACCCAGATCATAGTAGCTGATGGTCAGAGTCGCGATTCCGCAGTCTCTGCAGATACCTTCCTCTCCCGCAATCACGGGCACCCCTGCCGGAAGACAGATATTATCAATAATACCCGTATTGGAAGCCACTGTGTTATCTGTGGGTGCATAAATGGCATCACACTCCTGAGCTGCGCTTGTCACTACAGAAGAAAGATCATTGGAATCGGAAAACGCATAGTATTCACAGGTGTACCCCATCTCCTCCAGAGATTCCTTCACCGTATCTACCTGATACTGAGAATTCGGTTCCGCAGAACAGTACAGAAGTCCGATATTCTCTGCGTCCGGCAGAAGTTCCTGCAGCATAGCCGCCTGTTCGTCCAGCGGAGCCAGATCGGAAGTACCGGAAATATTGCCGCCTACCGTTCCGTCAAAGTTATCAATCTGCAGCGCCACGCCGTATTCTGTTACGGATGTACCCAGAATCGGAATTGTGTCAGTACCCGCCGCTGCCGCCTGCAGGGAAGCTGTGGCATTCGCCAGAATCAGATCCACATCACTGGAAACAAAACTGTTGATAATAGTGGAACAGGTATTGGAATCATTCTGAGCATTCTGCTCATCAAACTCCACCTGATCGCCGAACTCTTCCTTCAGGGCGTCCTTGAAACCTTCGGTCGCGGCATCCAGAGCCTCGTGCTGCACAAGCTGACAGATGCCGACTACATACTTGGCGTCTCCGCTGCCTTCATTATCTGCCGTCTCCCCGGAAGATCCTGCCTCTGCAGAGGAATTATTCTGCGATCCCTGCCCTCCGGCGCTTCCGCATGCCGCAAGTCCCAGCGCCATTGCAGCGGTCAACATCATAGCCACTAATTTCTTTTTCATAATATTAATCCTCCTTTTCCGGGCCGTTTTCTGCCCGTGCAGGTATCCGCCTCAATACCTGTCATACATTATTTTAACATTTTAAAACTTTAAAGTCCAAAAGTCAAGAAAAAAAGAAAAAGAAATAAAAAAAGAGAGCAGATCATAAAAATCCACTCTCTGATTTACATTTTTCTGTTTTCAGCCGAGAATCGCCTTGTCACTTAAAAACTCTTCTCCGCTGGCTGCTTCAAACTGATGGAGCAGATCCTCCACCGTCAGTTTCTTCTTATCCTCGCCGCTGATATCCAGAATAATCCGGCCGTCTTTCATCATAATCAGGCGGTTCCCGTGAACAATCGCATCCCTCATATTATGAGTAATCATCAGTGTTGTCAGATGATCCCGGCTGATAATCCGCTCTGTAGTCTCCAGAACCTTTGCAGCTGTTTTGGGATCCAGCGCCGCCGTATGCTCGTCCAGAAGAAGAAGCTTCGGCTTCTGCAGGGTAGCCATCAGAAGTGTCAGCGCCTGACGCTGTCCGCCGGACAGCAGTCCCACCTTGCTGGTCAGACGATCCTCCAGGCCCAGATCCAGAATTTTCAGCAGTTCTTTATAAGACTCCCGTTCCTTTCTGGTAATCCCGGGCCGGAGTCCGCGGCCTTTTCCCCGGCGCTGGGCAAGAGCCAGATTCTCCTGAATCTCCATAGTAGCCGCTGTTCCCGTCATCGGATCCTGGAACACACGGCCCAGGTATTTGGCTCGCTTATGCTCGGAAAGCTTTGTCACATCCACGCCGTCAATGAGAATCTTACCCTCGTCAATGGACCACACGCCGGCAATCGCATTCAGCATAGTGGACTTTCCCGCGCCGTTTCCTCCAATCACTGTCACGAAATCTCCGTCATTCAATTTCAGGGAAACTCCGTTCAGAGCCCTTTTTTCATTCACTGTTCCGGGATTAAATGTTTTATAAATATTCTGCAGTTCCAGCATTTACGCCGCACCTCCCCTCTTAACAGCCTTTGTAAAGTATCTGGACTTCCAGTAGGGGATAGCCAGGAAGATACCTACCACAATTGCGGACAGCAGCTTCAGCAGATCTGTGTCCACACCCATCACAATTACGGACTGAACTACTATATAATAGATGATAGAACCGCACACTACGCCAACCAGACGAAGGGCAAAATTCCGGAAAATACGGCCGAAAATCGCCTCTCCGATAATCACTGCCGCAAGGCCGATAACAATCGCGCCCCGTCCCATATTAATGTCGGCAAATCCCTGGTACTGCATCAGCAGCGCGCTGCTCAGGCCCACCAGACCGTTGGAAATCATCAGACCCAGCACCTTATTAAATCCTGTATTGATACCCTGCGCCCGGGCCATATTGGTGTTGCAGCCGGTCGCCCGCAGAGAAGATCCCAGCTCCGTTCCGAAAAACCAGTACAGAATCGCCACTGTCGCCACAATAAATACCGCCACAATAAAAATTGTGTTCTTATAAAAAGCCACGCCCTTAATAAAACGAAGGGAAATCAGCAGATCACTGTTGTCCACATTGATAGACTGGTTGGCCTTTGTCATAATTTTCAGATTGATGGAATAAAGGGATAACTGGGTCAGAATACCCGCAAGGATCGCCGGAATTCCCATAAATGTATGAAAAATTCCCGTAAGCAGCCCCGCCGCCATGCCTGCCAGTGTCGCCACAATCAGCGAAACAATCACATTATGTCCCGCAAGCATCATCATAATGCAGACGGCCGCACCGGTACACATGGTACCGTCCACAGTCAGATCCGCAATATCAAGCACACGGAACGTCACATATACGCCGATCGCCATGATTCCCCAGATCAGCCCCTGCGCCACCGCGCCGGGCAGCGCGCTGAGAAGCGTTGTCATTATATCCATAGTTCATCCTCCGCTTGTTCTGTAATCTTATCCTTCTATGGCCTCGTATCCTTCCGGAATGTCAATCCCCAGCTCTTGGCAGATTGACGGATTATATTTCTTCGTTGTCTGAGGCGCATACTCAATGGGCATCTCGGAAATATCTTCCTCACCCTTCAGAATCCGGACTGCCATCTGTCCGGTGGTATAACCCAGATCATAATAATCAATGCAGAGAGTCGCAATCGCAGCCTGGCTGCAGGTTGACTCCTCGCTGGCAATTACGGGTACGCCTGCCGGGAGACAGATATTATTGATAATTCCGGCATTGGAAGCAACTGTATTATCTGTAGGAACATAAATCGCGTCACACTCCTGAGCTGCTCCTGTGGTTACAGAAGACAGGTCATTGGAATCAGAAAACGCATAATATTCGCAGGTATAGCCCAGCTCTTCCAGATACTCCTTCATGGTATCAACCTGATACTGAGAATTCGGCTCCGCGGAACAATACAGAAGTCCCACCGTCTCCGCATCCGGCAGAAGCTCCTGGAACATATCCGCCAGCTGATCAAGGGGCGCCAGATCCGAAGTGCCGGAAATATTGCCGCCTACGGTCCCGTCAAAATTATCAAGCTGAAGAGCCACTCCATACTCGGTCACGGAAGTGCCCAGAATCGGAATCGTATCTGTTCCCGCCGCTGCCGCCTGCAGGGAAGCTGTGGCATTCGCCATAATCAGATCCACATCATTGGAAACAAAGCTGTTGATAATTGTAGTACATGTATTGGAATCATTCTGCGCATTCTGTACATCTACTTCTACCTGATCGCCAAACTCCTCTTCCAGCGCGGCTTTAAATCCTTCTGTCGCCGCATCCAGAGATCCATGCTGTACCAGCTGGCAGACTCCTACTGTATAAGCAGCATCTCCGTCGGTTCCTTCTGACTCTGCCGAAGAAGCATTCTGGGAACCCTGGTCTCCGGAACTTCCGCATGCCGCAAGCCCCAGCGCCATTGAGGCAGTTAACATCAAAACCAATAACTTTTTCATATTCTATATCCTCCTCATGATTGTCGCACACTATCTTTTATATTCTAAATCTATGAAATCTGTAAGTCAAGAAAAACCGAAAAAAACTGGCTGGTTTTGCAGAGAAAAAGCGGTATGCCGCGCCGTATATGGACATGAGAAACGGCGGTGCAGCAATCGCCGCACCGCCGTTTCTCTCACCTGTGGTGTTTATGAATCATATTGCGCTTTCTATTTTCTGATCAGCAGGGAATGACCTGTCATTTCTTTCGGCTGTTCCAGCCCCATCAGCTCAATCAGCGTAGGAACAATATCTGCCAGACATCCGCCTTCCGCCAGCCCGTAAGAGGGATCCGCGTTCACCAGAATAAAGGGAACGGGATTGGTCGTATGAGCCGTATGCGGCTCTCCGGTCTGATAATCAATCATCTGCTCTGCATTTCCGTGATCCGCACAGATAAACAGGATACCGTCCACATCCTTCACCGCCTGCACCGCATCGCCGACCAGGCTGTCCACCCGCTCCACCGCAGCTACGGCCGCAGGGATCACTCCGGTATGGCCCACCATATCGGGATTGGCGAAGTTGATCACAATCACATCGTATTTATCAGACTTTATGGCCTCCACCAGATCCATTCCGACCTCGGGAGCGCTCATCTCCGGCTTCTGATCGTAGGTTGCCACTTCTTTCGGTGAAGGCACCAGAAGACGCGCTTCATCCGCGTTGGGCTCTTCCACGCCGCCGTTGAAGAAGAAGGTCACATGGGCATATTTCTCAGTCTCCGCCAGACGAAGCTGCTTTCTGCCGGTCTTCGCCAGGAACTCTCCAAATGTATTCACGATCACTTCCTTCTCGAAAGCAATGATCTTATTGGGGATCGTCTCATCGTAATCCTTGAAGCAGACATAAGTCAGCGGCAGGAACGGACGCTCAAACCCATCGAATTTATCGTCACAGAAAGCTCTGGTAATCTCCCGGGCGCGGTCCGGACGGAAATTGAAAAAGATCACAGAATCATTCTCTTTTACTACAGACAGAGGCTTTCCGTCCTCATCTGTAATCACTGTGGGAAGCACAAACTCATCTGTGACTCCCTGCGCATAGGAATCCTCCATAGCCTGTACCGGATCCGCCGCCATTACGCCGACGCCGGACACCAGAGAGTCATAGGCTTTCTGAATACGATCCCAGTTATTATCCCGGTCCATAGCATAATAACGTCCGGAAATAGAAGCGATCTGTCCGATTCCGATCTCTTTCATCTTATCCGTCAGCTGCTGAATATATTCTTTGCCGGAAGCGGGCGGGGTGTCGCGGCCATCCATGAAGGTATGAACAAACACCTTTTTCAGACCGTTTTTCTTTGCCATCTCCAGAAGCCCGTACAGATGTGTAATATGACTGTGTACGCCGCCGTCAGAAAGAAGCCCCCACAAATGCAGGTCAGAGTCATGCTTCTTACAGTTTTCCATAGCAGCCATGAGTCCTTTATTTTCAAAGAAATCCCCGTCCTCAATGGCTTTTGTAATTCTCGTCAGATCCTGGTAAATAATACGGCCTGCGCCGATATTCATGTGTCCCACCTCTGAGTTGCCCATCTGTCCGTCGGGAAGTCCCACTGCCAGACCGGAAGCATTGCCTTTTACAAAGGGATACTCTTTCATCAGGCGGTCCATTACCGGAGTCTGCGCCATGGCAATGGCATTGCCCTCCGGATTGTCATTCAGTCCATATCCGTCGAGAACCATCAGTACTACTGGTTTTTTGCTCATATTTTTTATCATTCCTTATCTGCAGGAACCAGCTGCCGCCGCTCAAAGACGCGGCAGCAGCTGGTTCCTGCCATTATTTACAATTATTTATAATTTACAATAGATCCGAAATCCGGTTTCAGGGAAGCGCCGCCTACCAGACCGCCGTCGATATCCGGTTTTGAAAACAGTTCTGCCGCATTGCCTGCGTTTACGGAGCCGCCGTACTGAATACGGATGGACTCTGCGGCAGCCTCATCATAAATCTCTGCGATGCATGCACGGATTGCGCCGCATACTTCCTCTGCCTGATCCGCAGTAGCAGTCTCGCCGGTTCCGATCGCCCAGATCGGCTCATAAGCGATTACCGCGGAAGCGGCCTGCTCTGCCGTCACATTCTGGAATGCGATCTTGATCTGCATACGGATCCAGTCAATATAGATTCCCTGCTTTCTCTGAGTCAGAGTCTCGCCGCAGCAGATAATAGGAGTAATGCCATGCTCAAAAGCCTTCAGCACCTTCTTATTCACGGTCTCATCCGTCTCTGCAAAATACTCTCTCCGCTCGGAGTGGCCGATAATTACATATTTCACGCCTGCGTCTACCAGCATCTCGGGAGCAATCTCGCCTGTGTACGCTCCCTTTTCCTCAAAATACATATTCTCAGCGCCGATCTGAATGTTGCTGCCTTTTGCTGCTTCCATAGCCGGAATAATATCAATAGCCGGAACACAGAAAACAACATCCACTTCATCATTTGCCACCAGGGGCTTTAATTCATTTACCAGAGCAACTGCCTCGCTGGGAGTCTTGTTCATTTTCCAGTTGCCTGCGATAATTTTCTTTCTTGCCATAACCGATGCTCCTTTCTTTCGTCTGTTTTCTAACGATCGTTTGCTGCCGCAACGCCGGGAAGCTCTTTGCCCTCCAGGAACTCAAGAGAAGCGCCGCCGCCTGTGGAAATATGGGTCATCTTATCGCCGAAACCGAGCTGATTTACAGCTGCTGCGGAATCGCCGCCGCCGATAATCGTGGTCGCCTCTGTCTCAGCCAGAGCTTCTGCTACCGCAATCGTTCCCTTTGCCAGAACCGGGTTTTCAAATACGCCCATTGGTCCGTTCCATACAACAGTCTTCGCTGTCTTTACAGCGTCAGCGTACAGAGCCGCCGTCTCAGTACCGATATCCAGTCCCATCATGTCAGCCGGAATAGCGTCTGCCGCAACAACCTTTACATCGATCGCAGCGTCAATGGGATTCGGGAAGGAAGCCGCAATCACCGCGTCAACAGGAAGAAGAAGCTGCTTGCCCAGCTGCTCTGCCTTTGCCATCATTTCCCTGCAGTAATCGATCTTGGTATCGTCCACCAGGGATGCGCCTACTTCATAGCCCTTTGCCTTCAGGAAAGTAAATGCCATGCCGCCGCCGATGATCAGAGTATCACATTTCTCCAGCAGATTGGAAATTACATTCAGCTTGTCCGCCACTTTTGCGCCTCCGAGGATCGCCACAAAAGGTCTCTCGGGATTCTCAACCGCATTGCCCAGGAAATCAATCTCCTTCTGCATTAAGTAACCGACAACTGCAGTATCCACCAGACCGGCCACTCCTACATTAGAGCAGTGCGCGCGATGAGCGGTTCCGAACGCGTCATTGACGAACACATCACAAATAGAAGCAAGATCTCTGGAGAATGCCTCTCCGTTCTTGGTCTCCTCCGGACGGAAACGGGTATTCTCAAGAAGGATCACATCACCGTCTTTCATCGCCTCTACAGCAGCCTTTGCATTCGGGCCGACTACCTCGGGATCAGCGGCAAACTTTACTTCCTGACCAAGCAGCTCAGATAAACGGGCTGCAACCGGAGCCAGTGTCTTTGTCTTTTTATCTTCCTCAGTTTTTACCTTTCCGAGGTGAGAACAGAGAATTACCTTTCCGCCGTCCGCAATCAGCTTCTTAATCGTCGGAAGCGCTGCAACCAGACGGTTCTCATCTGTGATTTTGCCATCCTTTAAGGGCACATTGAAATCACATCTGCAGAGAACTCTCAAACCTTTTACATTAATATCGTCTACGGATTTTTTATTTAATCCCATATCATTTTCTCCTTATTATTCATACTTTTGGCCGCATGGCCACAGAGACGCCCTTCGGAGGGTTCCCTTAACGGAAAAAGGGTCCGGTCCATAAGACCGGACCCTGCATTGAGTCTTTCTATTTATGCTAACTCAGCAAAGTACTTAATGGTACGAACCATCTGGCTTGTGTAGCTGTTCTCGTTGTCATACCAGGAAACAACCTGTACCTGAGTAGTGCCGTTGTCTAACGGTAATACCATGGTCTGGGTAGCGTCAAACAGAGAACCGTAGGTCATGCCAACGATATCGGAAGAAACGATCTCATCCTCGTTGTAACCATAGGACTCATTTGCTGCCGCTTTCATAGCTGCGTTGATCTCATCAACAGTAACAGCGCCGTCAACAACCGCGTTCAGGATTGTGGTGGAACCGGTCGGAGTAGGAACACGCTGTGCAGCGCCGATCAGTTTGCCGGAAAGCTCAGGAATTACAAGGCCGATTGCCTTAGCTGCTCCTGTGCTGTTGGGAACGATATTTACTGCTGCTGCACGGGATCTTCTCAGGTCGCCCTTTCTCTGAGGACCGTCCAGAGTCATCTGATCGCCTGTGTAAGCGTGGATGGTGCACATAATACCGCTCTTGATCGGAGCCAGGTCGTTTAATGCCTTTGCCATGGGAGCCAGGCAGTTTGTTGTACAGGAAGCCGCAGAAATAATTGTGTCATCCTTTGTCAGTGTATCATGGTTTACATTGTAAACAACAGTGGGAAGGTCATTGCCTGCCGGAGCGGAAATAACAACCTTCTTAGCGCCTGCATTGATGTGAGCCTGTGCTTTCTCTTTGGATGTATAGAATCCGGAGCACTCCAGAACTACATCTACGTCAAGCTCGCCCCAGGGGCAGTTATTTGCATCCGGGAATGCGTAAATCTTGATTTCTTTTCCATCTACAGTGATAGAATCCTCTCCATAGGATACTGTGTCAGCCTTTGCATATTTACCCTGAGATGAATCATACTTTAACAGGTGAGCTAACATTTTCGGGCTTGTCAGATCGTTGATTGCCACTACCTCATAACCCTCTGCGCCGAACATCTGTCTGAAAGCCAGACGACCGATACGGCCAAAACCATTAATTGCTACTTTTACTGCCATTTTTCATTCCTCCTAATTTTTTAAAGGCTTAACTTTTGGATATCTCCTATCCAATCTTTCCCTATTTTAACGAATCCATACGAATTTTTCAATAGTTTCCAGGCAGAATTTTGAAATTTTGTTAATTTTTTCACTAAGTCCGTTTTCTGCGATCTCTTTTTCATGAAATTACCGAAGTTTTGGAGAACATTCACCGCCGTAATCTTTTTGACTTTTCACAAATTCTATTTTAAAATATTCCCGTGCTCCAGAACTGCCGGACATAAGAGGCAGGATGCACGAAACATGAGAGTAATATCCTGAAAAAGCACAACAACAGGGAGGTTCATTTATGATTTGGGACACACATATGCACACATCCTTTTCCGGTGACAGCGACGCTTCCCCGGAATCCATGGCAGAAAACGCCGTCCTGCGGGGGCTGGAAGGCATCTGCATCACCGATCATCTGGATATCGACTATCCGGACAACCCGGATCTGTTTCTTCTGGATACGGACGCCTACGAACCGGCGATCCGCCGTCTGCAGGAATCTTTCCATAATAAACTCCCCATCCGTTTCGGCATCGAACTGGGGCTGCAGCCTCATCTGGCGCAGACGCACCATGACATTCTGGCTGCTCACGACTTTGACTTTGTCATCGGTTCCTCCCATGTGGTACACGGCGCGGATCCCTATTTTCCCGCTTACTATGAGGGCAGGGACGAGCAGGATGCCTATCTGGAATATTTTCTCTCGATCCCGGAAAACATCCGGGCCTTTGACGAATTCGATGTATACGGCCATATCGACTATGTAGTTCGCTACGGCCCCAACAAAAACAGGAATTACACCTACCGGAAATACAGTGATATAATCGATGAAAGTCTGAAACTGCTGATCTCCCGCGGAAAAGGAATTGAGGTCAATACCGGCGGCTTCCGGTACGGTCTGGGGCATCCCAACCCCACCGAAGATATTCTGAAGCGCTACCGTGAGCTTGGCGGTGAGATCATAACCGTCGGCGCCGACGCCCATGCGCCGGAAGATATCGCTTTCGATTTTGAAAAGATACCGGATATTTTAAAAACATGCGGCTTCCGGTACTATACCATTTTCCGGAACCGCAGACCGGAGTTTATAAAACTGTAAAAATCAGGCGGGCGTGCTGCCCGGAGATAAAAATCTCCGCGCGGCACGCCCGCCTGTTATTTTGACAGCAGAACTCCGGACAGGGAGCTGATCCGCCCCTGCCCGGGTTCCGCAGAAAACGATCCTGAACTTTACAGTTCTTCCGGCTTAATATGGAAGCTGTAGCTGTAATGCGTATCGTTCAGACGATACTTCTCAGCCAGCTGAGGTCCGCAGCTTCCGGAACCGATACCGCTCTGGCGGTAATCGATGCAGAAAATTGTGTGTCCGGATTTCTCCAGTTCATAATTATGCATCTTTTCTGTCAGCTCTTCTGCTGTATACTCTGACAGATTGAAGCTGAAGGTTGTCTCATTGTAAACGCAGAGTCTGTGAGTTTTATCCGCCACCGTCACGTACTCGCAATTATAATGGCTGCCGTTCTCCTGAGGACGGATATAATCCTCATGCATCTCTGACACATGCGCGTCAAAATGTCCGATCCAGCTTGCCTGGTGCTTGTCGATATAGCTCTCGTAAGGACCATAACCGCAGTACTGCACTTTGTTCATATCGGCCGGCAGACTCATGCGCAGACCCAGTCTGGGAAGGTATGCCTCGCGGACGCCGAACTGATCCTCTATGCCATGCTGATCCAGTTTTTTCTCCGGCTGGTTGAAATACAGGCCGTAAGTGCCTCTCATCACCGCGTCGCGTTCTGCCTCAAAGTGGACATGAATCGTTCCGTCAGGTTTGATTGTCCAGGTAATTACAAAATCCAGATATTTCTGCCGGTAAACAGGAGCCATGCCGGAAACTGTCACAATCTGGAGGCTTCCGTCTGCCAGGGAAGTAATCTCATTGCTGTAGGTCCGCGTCTGCATGCAGTCATAGCCCGCCTCATACCATAAGTTTTTCACTACCCGGTCATTATCTGTAGGCGCCCGCCAGATGTTCAGCTCCATAGGCGCGTCCAGGAAGCTGTGATTCCGGTATACCATTTTTTCCATCATACCGGTCAGCTTGTTGAATTTATAGGCGAAATCCTCTCCGCAGATATATACCCAGCGGTCGTCCTGGCTGTAAGCCACCGCCTTTTTATCTGTATTCTCGGAAGCAATCAGCTCCTTTAACTGTCTGGACGGCATATCCCCGAAGAAAATCTGATCAAATCCCAGTTCAAATCCTTCCTCACGGAAGCGGTCCGCCTTCAGCTTGTGAGAGCAGATCATAACATAAGACTTTCCGTCATAATCCGGCGCCGGAATCGGAAGCGTCACTTCCTTCTTTGTTCTGGGAGCCACATCCAGAATCTCCGGATCCCTGATCTCACCGCAGGATACCTTTTTCTCATCACAGTAAACTTCCCAGGTCAGATACAGCATATCTTTCAGATTCAGGAAGTCCAGATTGTTCTGCAGGATATATTTCCCGGAAGCAGCGTCCGCTGCCTTTACGCGAACCGGACGGTGAACATTCTTATACTCCCTGAGTCCCACAGAAGGCGTACGGTCCGGATAAACCATACCGTCCATACAGAAATTGCCGTCATGCGGAAACTCACCGGAATCGCCGCCGTAATAGAACTTCTTCCGGCCGTCGTTTGTGGTTCCCATATACACTCCGTGATCGCACCACTCCCAGATAAATCCGCCTACGAAAGTATCATACATCTCCTCCAGCTCGTAGTAATCCTCGATATCTCCGGGGCCGTTGCCCATGGCATGAATAAACTCACACTGAATGAACGGCTTATCCGGATTATTCTGCAGATATGCATGCATCTCCGGGATGGAAGCGTACATACGGCTTCTCAGGTCAATATTGGAATAATCGTTCTTTCCGCCGATGGGATTCCTCGGCCGGTGAAGCGATCCCTCATAATGCGTCAGACGGGTCGCGTCATATTCTTTTGTCCACGCCAGAGCATTCTCGAACGTACAGCCATAGCCGGACTCATTTCCCATGGACCATACCAGGACACAGGGACGGTTCTTGTCCCGCACCACGCACTTCTGCACACGATCCAGAATAGCCTCTTTCCATTCCGGATTGTCACAGATAAACGGAGGGAAGGGATGCTCGCCCTCTTCACGCCAGATATTCAGATTGTACAGATCCACAACGCCGTGAATCTCAAGATCTGTCTCGTCGATCACATAAAATCCGTATTCGTCGCACAGTTCATAGAACTCCGGCATATTGGGATAGTGGCTGGTCCGGATCGCATTGATATTATACTGTTTCATCATAGCCATATCTCTCTGGATATGCTCCAGAGGAACTGCAGATCCCACAAAAGGATCGCTGTCATGACGGTTGGTTCCCCGGAAACGAAGCTTCTTTCCGTTCAGATATACAACCGCGTCGCGCACCTCGATCTCACGCATACCGATACGGTCACGGATTACCTCTCCGTCTGTGGAAAGAATCAGCGTGTACAGATACGGAGCCTCCGCCGTCCATGCAGTTATATCAGATACGGAAAAACTGATCTCGGAACCGGATGATGTTCCCTCAGCCACAGTACACCCGCAGGGCGTCGTCAGCCGGTAGGAAACAGGCAGCTCATCACCTGCAAAGCTGAGACTGATCTTTACATCCGCGTCCTTATATCCGTTTTTCATGGTTGTTGTTGTAAAATAATCGCGGATATAATTTTCCGGTCTCGCCAGAATATAGACGTCACGGAAAATACCGGAATTACGGAACTTATCCTGATCTTCAAGATAGCTGCCGTCGCACCACTGAAGCGCCAGAACCGCCAGCCTGTTGTCTCCGTCTCTCAGCTGATCTGTAATATCAAACTCTCCGGTGGAATGAGACACCTGATGGTAGCCGATAAATGCGCCGTTCAGCCATACATAATAGCAGGAATCCACACCCTCAAAATTCAGGTGATAGGACGCGGTGCCCTCAGGTCTGCTGTAATGAAATGTTTTTACATATGCACCGCAGGGATTCTCATGGGGTACGTAGGGCGGATCAAAGGGGAACGGATAGCGCGTATTTGTATACTGGTGCAGTCCGTATCCGTGATCCTGCCAGTTGGACGGCACCGGAATGGTGTCAAACCCGCAGTCAGAAAAATCCTCCTGATAAAATGCCTCCTGACAGTCATAAACACTGTCAAAATAACGGAACTTCCAGTCTCCGTTCAGCAGATAAAAACGATCGGTCTCCCGTCTGTTCTTCCAGGTCAGCTCCTGTGAGGGAGAAACCGGAATGTAGTAAGACCGGAACGGTTCGGAATTCACATTCAGCGTGTGAATATCCTCATAATACTTCGGAATAATCATAAAGAACCCTCCTCTTCATTCATTTATAAATTCTGAGCAGACTGTAAAACTGCCCGCTCTCAGCTTCACTCTGTTCCTATGATAATCCCTCCGAAAAATGAATACAAGAAGCGGAAAAAAGAAAGATTTCAAACGCAAGAGAAATGATCGAAAATGCATTTTTTAGTTCGATAACAAAACAGAAACGACTAAACAAACGTTTCCTTATGGAAAAATAGATTCAGAAAATCTCCCCGAAAGCTTCTGCTTCCGGGGAGATTCTGCTGTTCCGTCACTACTTTCAGTGTCTCTTATATTTTGTCTCGCAATATTTGCAGCGGTACACTTCTTTCTCCGGATCTGTCAGATAAAAGATCTGATCCAGCTCCTGCTCAATGGAAGTAATACAGCGGGGATTTTTGCAGCGGATCACATTTTTGATCTGTTTGGGAAGCTGCAGAACCTTCTTTTCCACAATCTGCTCATCCTTTATAATATTCACAGTAATATTATGATCCACAAAACCGATAATATCCAGGTCAATGGTTCCCACTTCACATTCAATTTTCAGGATATCCTTTTTCCCCATCTTGTTGCTGCGGGCATTCATAATCATGGCAACGCGGCAGTCCTGCTGGTCCAGCTTCAGATAATGATAAATCCGAAGGCTCATTCCCGCCTTAATATGATCCAGTACATAACCTTCCTTGATCGCACCTACGTTTAACATTATACTTCCACCTCCAGCAATGTAAGAATCAGAGCCATCCGTACATAAACTCCGTACTGAGCCTGCTTAAAGTATATCGCCCGCGGATCGTCGTCCACCTCCACGGAAATCTCGTTAACACGGGGCAGCGGATGAAGCACCAGCATATCCTTCGGAGCAAGTTCCATCTTTTCCTTATTCAGAATATAGAAATCCTTCATCCGGATATAATCCTCCTCGTTAAAGAAACGCTCTCTCTGAACACGGGTCATATAAAGAATGTCAAGCTCCGGCAGGGCATCCTCCAGTTTCACCATTTCCTTAAAAGGAATATTATTTCTCACCAGCACCTCATCATGAAGGTTGCTGGGAATCCGCAGCTCTTCCGGAGAAATCAGCACAAAACGGATCCCCGGATAACGGATCAGCGCATGAATCAGTGAGTGGACAGTACGTCCGAACTTCAGATCCCCGCAAAGCCCGATGGTCAGATGATCCAGTCTGCCCTTCAGACTGTAAATTGTAAGCAGATCCGTCAGCGTCTGAGTCGGATGCTGATGACCGCCGTCTCCGGCATTAATTACCGGGATCCGCGACTTCTGGGATGCCACCAGGGGCGCCCCCTCCTTGGGATGACGCATGGCACAGATATCCGCATAGCAGGAAATCACGCGAATCGTATCGGAAACGCTCTCTCCCTTGGACGCGGACGAACTTGCCGCATCGGAAAATCCCAGAACCTTTCCTCCCAGATTCAGCATCGCCGCCTCAAAGCTCAGTCTCGTTCTCGTACTGGGCTCATAAAAGCAGGTAGCCAGCTTCTTGCCCTCGCAGGCATGAGCATACTTTTCCGGATTCTTCTCAATATCGTTGGCCAGCTTCAGCAGCTTCTCCAGCTCCTTTACCGAAAAATCCAGTGGACTCATCAAATGTCTCATGAAATCCCTCCTCTGTCTATCACTTATAGGTCGCCTTTCTGTCTCAGAAAAGCTTTATCTCTCAGAAAATCCCGAAGCCATGTACCTTTCCTCCGCATCAAAAGGGCATAACTTCGGGATTCCTGATATCATCTTACCCTATCATATCTTAGAGAAGGGCAAAATTCAATAGAAAGTTCCTCTTTGTATTCAAATTAAGCCTGAGTCTTTCTTCTTCTGTAAATCATGATTCCGCTGCAGGCGCCTGCCGCTGCGATCAGTACAATGACCCATCCCATGGCCATATTCTCATCGCCTGTCTCCGCCGACGCCGCGCTGTTTCCGTCAGCGCCGTTTCCGGCTGAACCATTACTTCCTGTCTGGCTTCCGTTTCCGGGCGTATTCACATCAGCGCCGCCGCCCTGTGACGGATCCTCAGAAGGAGAAAGTCTGTCAATGGTTTCCGTGCGTGTCCCGCCGCAGACGGTACAGGTATAAGTCCGGATACCTTCCTCTGTTTCAGTGGGCTCCTTTGTCACCCGGCCTTCATCCCAGATGTGTCCGGCCGCCTTAATCACAACATCCGCAGGATCCATTTCATGTTCCCCGGCCTCATCCGCGAAATATTTTCCGCAGCCCGCACAGATGTAATATTCAATGTTTCCATCTTCCGTACAGTCCGCTTCCTTCGCCTCAACTCTGATCATGGCATGAACGTGAGCAGCCTCCTTTACGGTTATTGTATAAGTCACTGATTTGCCGCCGTAAGACAGGGTAATCACCTGTGCGTCCGCTGCCTGACTGCTGTCAAAGCCGCTGACAGTAAGCCCCGCATCATCCGCGGAAACTTCCACAGAAACATCTCCGTCAGCGCCTTCATATACGGCGGTCAGTTTCATTCCCTCCAGGTTCACTTCCGCATCTCCAACCTGATACTCGGTCTTTGCCGGCGGAGTCTCAAGCTTCAGTTCCTTCAGGTTCAGGCCCTCAGCCAGTTCATCCGTTACATTCACCTCAAAGTCCGCGGTTTTTCCTCCATAAGATACTGTAAGTGTCCGGACGCCTGACTGACAGGAATCAAAACCTGTAATCTCCAGGTCTGCGGGATCGATCACCTCTTCGGAACCGTCACTGTAAACAGCTGTCACTTCCAGTCCGGCAGAATCAAAAGCCTCACCCAGCTTATAACTGGTCTTGTCCGGTTCTCCGGTTACCTGAATGGCTGTCAGCTCTCTGTCTTCCACAGGCGCATATTTTGTCAGCACCAGTGTCGGAAGCATATTCTCCCCGTCTGGATAGGAAGACGCGCCTTCCTTACTTACAAAGTAGTAGCGGTTGGCATCACTTCCCATCAAAACAGTATCTTCATTATCCGCATTCACCGCCAGAGTCAGACTTGTCTGTCCCGCCTCTTTGGCCGCCAGCACAAACTCCGTGATATCTGCTGTTGCCACAGTCCCCTCCGGAATACTGATCAGATTCGGATCGTTATGTATGGTATCTCCTGTATGGAATGTTTCGGAAACAGCCAGATTCGCCTCATCGGTTATGACCGCCGGTTTATTCTGCCAGGTCAGACTGCCTTCCGTCCATGAAGAATCCTCCGCCATGCCCACCAGGAATTGTGTTTCCTGATTCACGGCCTCATTTTTCCGCACGCCCAGAAGCGTCATCTGCAGCTTCACCCGGTCAAAACTGTCCGGATCCAGAGATGAAATATCAAACTTCAGATAAGTCACCTTGTTGTCGCTGCCGCTGCCGGTTCCCAGCGCTCCCGTGGAACCGGGACTGTAAGCCACACGGACAAAATTTTCACTTCCGAAGTTCTTCGTCTGATCTCCGCTCCAGCTTCCCACAAAGGAATCCTCGCTGACCGGCATCCTTCCGATTTCCTCCTCCGGACCCTGCTGCTTTCTGACCGTCAGACGCAGTACCGGAGCCGCATCTTTGTCCTCACCCAGCTTTGCCGCGCCCTCTGTGCCGGCAAAGGCCAGCTCATAGCCTTCCTCATCACACACAGCTATGGAAACAGTCTCCGCGTCATCCGGCAGATTCTTTACAAAATCTGTAATATCAATGGTCGCTTTCGTTCCATCGAAACTGGAATCCGCGATTGATACGTTATTTTTTACCGCACCGTTGGTATCTACTTTAAATGGATCGGAATACATCACATGTTCCGCGTCCCAGGCCGGATGCGTATTCCAGGTTACTTCGGATGCATTCCAGTCTCCGGTCACAGCTACAGCCATCAGCCGGTCTTCTCCCGTACTGGAGGAATCTCTTCTGTTAATCAGAGTCAGTTCCAGTTCAGCCTTCTCCAGATTTTCCAGATTCTCTTTCAGCTGCGCCGCATCAAACTTCAGAATACTGATCTTCGCGTCTCCCGAGTCACTGGTACTGGTGATCTTCTCTCCCCAGAGCCCGTACTTGTCCGGATCCCCGGCAGCGCCGTTCATCCTGCGGGTCCGAAGATATTCATTTCCCTCATAGTTATTATTCTTTTCAGACTGCCATCCCGCCAGATACGTATCCTCTATGGGCGCCACGTCTATACTGTCATATGCGCCTGCCTTCACAGTGACGGTTACCTGAGCCTGGGAAGAAGCTCCCCACTGATCTGCCGCCATAAAGGTAATTGTGTGATCTCCCTCCTGGCTCGCAGCAGGTGTCCAGGAAAAGACGCCTGCATCAGCATCAAAGTCCGCGCCTCTGGGCAGTCCTTCTGCAGTAAGCGCAACCGCATCGCCGTCAGTATCCTGCGCCTTCACTGCAAACTCCAGAGTCTCCCCCGCTTTAACGGTATAGGGAGCTCCCTCAAAATCATCAAAAACAGGAGCGCTGTTGCCTACCTTGTCGTTAACTGTAAAAGAAACTGTCCTGGAAGCCCTGGCCCCATGACTGTCCTCAGCCGCGAAGCTTATCTCACAGCTTCCCAGCTGATCATCAGCGGGAATCCAGGAAAACTCTCCTGAAGCAGCATCAAACTGAGCTCCCGCGGGAAGCTCCGCTGCGGAAAGGGTCACCGTATCCTGATCCGCATCCTCCGCCTTCACCGCAAAGGAAATCTTCTCCCCCACTTTTACTGTGTAGGAAGTCTGTTCCGGAGCCGTGAATACCGGAACCGCATTGTCTGTCCAGTCATACTCAAAATTCGTAATATTATTCACAGTCAGGTTCGCGAAATTACTGTACTCCACCAGTTTTCCGCCGACATAAAGATTCTTAATCGTAAGATTCTCAATATTTTCCGCCTGACTGGAAGCATTTCCGTTGGAGAACCAGCAGTTATCCAGAATAACCTGGCCGATCAGATCGTCGGATCTTCCCATAATCTGGAAATTTGTCCCCACGCGCGTGGTATCAAAGGAACAGTTGTTAAAAACAATGGATTCATAACGGGGATAAGTTCCCGTACTGTTCTGAACTGTAATTCCTCTGCCGCCGCCCTGGAAATTTGTGGTATTCAGATTGGTAAATGTATAATTTCTCATCTGATGACCGTAGCAGTTATGGCCCATCCGGACGCCGTTTCCGCCGGCATAGCTCCACCCCAGCGTATTATTTACGGATACATTGAAGGAATCTTCTGTATCCCATTCCAGGCAGTCCGCATTATACTGGTCATATCCCGGAACAGTGTTTGTAAATCCGTCGCTGGGATTATAGTGACCGCTGGCAAAATTATCGTCGTTTCCCAGAGTCAGCGCGCCGTTGATAGTCAGATTCTGCGCGCTGGCCATATCCAGACCGTCTACCCAGGGCTGATTATAAGGCGTCAGTCCTTTGATATTATTCAGCGTGCAGTTTTTACTTCCATGGGACTCCCAGTTCCACTGTTTTGCATCCCGCACATAAGTATCATTAAATGTGATATTGGAAGAACGCACAATCATAACGCCGCCCTGATGACAGCTGTCTTTTGCGTCATGGCGGTCTTTGCTGTAGTTTGCCACACCATTTCCGTCAAACATTCCCCGGCCGGAAATCGTAATATCAGACGAATCCCAGATACCGATCGCCGGCTCCATGGCCTGCATACATTCCTGGATACGGTTTTTTACCAGAGCGCCCTCGTCCATATAGATGGTGACATTCTTTCCGTTTCTGTTCCGGATCTCAAGGCCGGAGCAGATATAGGTTCCTGCCGGGAAATACAGCGTGTCATACTGTGATCCCTCGGCATAAATCTCATCCAGAGCCGCCTGAAGCGCATAAGTCAGATCATTCTCCAGCATCTGCCGTTTATCCGGGAACCTTACCTGAGCAGTGTCGTTGGGCACCAGTTCTCCGGCTTCGTAGGACACGCCTCCGCTTGTCGTCCCCGCCGGCTCAGCTTTCTGAACTTCGCTGTTGGGATGCTCTTTCATATACTCCTCACTGAATTCCGCAAAATTCAGCACATTCTCACCGGTAAGATCCGGTTTGATTTCTACAGGATCATTAATCAGCGCCAGATATGGCTTTCCCGCCTGATCCTCCGGACCGCCGTTGATCATCACAAAAGCATAACGGAGATTGCTCTCTTCCGAAATCCGGAAAGTAACCGTATGCTTATCTGCGCTTACTTTCAGACTGTCGGAGTCATAATACCGCTCCGGATACACAGTTACCGTCTCGATCTCAATATCCGGAACCGTCACCGTAATCTCGGGATCCGCCTCATTGGTGGCAAAACGGGCAACATCAAAATTATTGCCGTTTGCGTTATAGGCAACCGCCCGGACATCCGTTCCATTTACCTGTACCCTGTATTTCCCGGAATCCACATCTCCGGGAGTATCTGCATATACATGCACGCCGTTATCATCCAGATAACCTTCCGGCACCTCTTCCTTCGGCAGAACCTCCACAGCGGATTCCGCCGTATCCGCACCTGCCGTCTCTGTTCCGGCCGCATACGCCGTATCCGGTACAAAGGTCATTCCGGTCAGACACATGGCAGCGCACAGTGCTGCCGCAAGCATGGTTCTGAATGATCTTTTCAGATTTCCTTTCATAATGTTCCTCCTTTTTGCTCCTTTCTGCCGCTGTATTTCCGGAGCGATCTGAAATAGCAGTCTGTCCGCTTATTAAAAGAAATACAGCCTGTCTGTTTTCCGGTTCTCACCACCCCTTTCGTATGGAAACATTGTAATTTGTCGGATTATCGATTTCCCGCATAGATGTTTTCCTCCATTCCCGGGGCACGACACCTGTAAATTTCTTAAAATTTCTGATAAAGGCTCCTGTCGTCCGAAAGCCTGCCTGCATACCCACATCCGCAATATCACTGTCAGAATGAGCCAGAAGCTCGCATGCTCTTTTCACCCGCAGCAAATTAACATATTCTGCCGGAGAAATATTCATGTACTCCCCGAATTTCCGGCGGAAATGGGTCTCGCTCATATGGCTGATCCGGGTCAGGTCTTCAATATGTATATTTTCCCTGTAATGACGCTGCATGTACTCCAGCGCATTCAGAACATCCGGAAGACAGCGGTCCCCCGGAAGACTGATATCGCTTGCCGCTTCCCGCGGATTCTGCCGGATCAGTTCCAGCAGGAAAGCCAGAAGTTCTCCTCTGACCACTTCCCCGTACAGCTCCCTTCTCTCACGCATCTCCTCAAAAATCATTTTCAGAAGCGCTTCCGTCTCCGGCGCGGTTCCGTGAGGAAGCACATACATCCGCTCATGAAGTCTCTCCAGCAGCTTCTCTGCTATCCGTGGCTTATTGGCAAATGCCCCCTGCAGAATCCCTTCCGAATCAATAAACAGGTACTCCCACTTCTGCGGTTCGCTGTCTATTCCGACTGTATGGTGCGGAAAATTTCTGGGAATCACAGTCATCGTCCCCGGTCCGTAGGAAAATGTCTCCTCTCCCAGATAGACAGTCCCTTCCCCGTCGTAACAGTATCCGATCTCCAGATAATTATGAAAATGCATGGCGTCTCTGCCGTAAGGAACCTCCCACCGTTCTCCCAGCAGCGCCAGAACCGGCATTCCCTGAGGCATTTCATAATAACGAAACTCCACACTTTCTTTTCTCTGTTCTTTCATTCCGTCCCCTCACGCAGGAGAAAACGGATTCTTCCGTCATCTGTATAGATTATATCAACAGATGGGATTTCATAATTTCCGTTTTCCTCCTATTTATTTTCATTTTCCTCCAGAATAAATACAGATATGGTATATCTGCACTATTTTCAATGCAGATTATACCACATCCCCAGTAAATATGTTTATAAATAAAACAATTATTCGCAGCTTCTTGTGCAAAAAGTCACAATAAATTTCCACAAAAAGATCTCTGTCTCAGCTTTTTTTCTCCGCCTGGAGCCTGTTTGCCGCAGGCGGAGAATCCTGCCGTCCTGAAAGCTCACATGGAACGAAGCTTTTCGATCAGCCGTTTCAGGGTATCCACAGTAATATCTATCTCCTCTTTTGCAGTTTCCGGCCCCAATGTAAACCGCACGGCGCTCTGCGCCTCTTTTTCCGAGTTTCCGATGGCCAGCTGCACATGGGAAGGCCGGCCGCTGCCCGCGGAACAGGCAGACGCCGAAGAGGCACAGATGCCCTCCAGATCCAGAAGCGCCACCAGAGCTCCGCCGTTTACGCCCTCTATACAGCAGTTCACATTATTCGGAAGACGCATCTGGGCAGAACCGTTCAGTTTTATCCCCGGGATTTCCCTCAGCAGACGTCCGAAAAAATAATCGCGCAGCCCGGTCTCTTTCCGGATTCTTCTCTGCATCATCTGGTGAGACGTCCATGCCGCCTTCCCAAGTCCCACGATCCCGGGCACATTTTCTGTCCCTGCCCGCATCCCGCGCTCCTGTGCTCCTCCGGAAATCATCGGATTCAGATCCAGTTCTTTTCCGGCATACAGAAATCCGATTCCCTTGGGACCGTTGAACTTGTGGGCGCTGGCAGACAGCAGATCAATTCCCAGCCGCCTGGGATCGATGGGAAGCTGTCCGTATGCCTGCACAGCGTCACAGTGAAACAGAATTCCATGCCTGTCGGCTATTTTTCCAATCTGAGCCACCGGCTGAATCGTTCCGATTTCATTATTTGCGTACATCACTGAAATCAGAACCGTATCAGAACAGACAGCATTTTCCAGAGCGCCCGGATCCACCATCCCCTGCCGGTTCACAGGAAGATATGTGACTCGAACTCCCTCTTTCTCCAGAGCCTCACAGGTTCTCAAAACAGCATGATGCTCAATTGCAGATGTGATAATGTGGGGATTTTTTCCCCCTCTCCCCGCGCCGAAACGCAGCGCCCAGTTATCGCTCTCAGTTCCCCCTGATGTAAAATAAATCGTTTCCGGTTCTGTATAAAGTGTAGCAGCAACAATCCTTCTCGCCTGCTCCACCGCCCGCTTACTTTCCTCCCCCAGCTCATAGGCGGCGGAAGGATTTCCATAATACGGGCCGTAAAACGGAAGCATTGCCTCCAGTACTTCCGGGAAAGGCCGGGTCGTTGCCGCATGATCAAGATATATTGTCCGTTTCATCGGCTTCTTTCCTTTTCAAATTTCGTTCTTACCGGTGTTTCCGCACATATAATATAAAAAACTCCCTCATCGGGGGTGAATTTCCTTGAAAAAACTTCAACTGACAAAAAACAGCCTGATTTCAGGCACTTTGCTCCTGACCGCCACGGGAGTCATCAGCAGATTCATCGGTTTCTACTATAAAATATTCCTTTCCAGAACAATTGGTGCAGAAGGGCTGGGCATTTACCAGCTGATTTTTCCCGTCTTTTCCCTGGTTCTCTCCGTCTCGGCGGCAGGACTCCAGACTTCCATCTCCCGTTTTGCCGCAGGCGCAGCCGACAGCCGCCAGGCAAAAGGGTACCTTGCCGCGGGACTTTCCATATCCATTCTCCTGTCCCTGGCCGGCATGGTTCTGATCCGCTCCAAAGCAGAATGGTTCTGCCATGTAATGATGGACGATGCCGACGGCGCCGGACTGCTTCACATCATGTCCCCGGCCATTCCTCTGGCGGCTGTCCACTCCTGCATCAACGGATACTATTACGGACTGAAAAAAGCGGGTGTCCCCGCTTTTTCCCAACTGTTTGAACAATTCATACGCGTGTCCGGCGTATGGCTGATTATGCAGATTGCTTTGAATCAGGAGCAGACTCCCACTCCTGTCCACGCGGTGTGGGGACTTTTTATCGGCGAGGCTGCCGCAACACTGTTTTGCATGACGGCAATGCTTCTGGCTGGTCCCTCCCTTCCGCCGCAGTCCGCCGCAAAACACCGCCCTGCCAGACGGAGTGTCCTGGCCTGCTACAAAAGTCTGCTCACCCTGGCGGTTCCATTGACAGCCAATCGTCTCCTTGGAAGCATCTTCAGCAGCCTGGAATCCCTGATGATTCCCCTTTCACTCCGCGCCTTCGGATATACCAATTCCGATGCCCTGAGTGTCTACGGCATTCTTACCGGTATGGTTTTTTCCACCATCATGTTTCCGGCTGTTATCAGCAATTCCCTGTCGGTCATGCTGCTTCCCGCAATTTCCAACGCCTGTGCTCTTGGAAGAAACGATCTGATCCGCAAAGCGGTCCGCAGAACTGTGGAAAGCTGCATGATCCTGGGACTGATCTGCACCCTGGGCTTCCTGCTGTGCGGCAACTGGATCGGCGTTCATCTGTTTCATAATACACTGGCCGGTGTTTACCTGGAAACCCTGGCCTGGATCTGCCCCTTTATTTTCCTGGGGAGCACACTGGGAAGCATACTGCACGGTCTCGGCAGAGCAACCACTACTCTCCTGATTAACCTGGGCGCTTCCTCCATCCGGATTCTGTTTATTTATCTGGGAATTCCGATCATCGGACTGAAAGCATATCTCTGGGGAATGCTGGTCAGTCAGATTTTCGCCGCAGGAGTCTCCTGGCTGTGCATTCACAGAACCGGCAAAAACTGCCGGCCGGCGGCGGATCATGAACCATCTGCACTGCCGGATCATACATCGTAAAAAAATACCGGATCCTAAAGGATCCGGCTCCCGTTTCACGGCAGCGCTGGCTGCCTGAACTTTCACTCTTATACTCTGGACAGGTACTCTCCTGTTCTGGTATCAATCTTAATCACATCGCCTGTCTCAACGAACAGCGGAACCTGAACAACAGCTCCTGTCTCAACTGTCGCCGGCTTGGTAGCGCCTGTAGCGGTATCACCCTTGAATCCGGGCTCCGTATCGGTAATGGCAAGCTCCACAAACAGAGGCGGCTCTACTGCAAAGATGCTGCCGTTGTGAGCACACATCTTCACCATCTCGTTCTCCTTTACAAACTTCAGAGCATCACCGATATCCTCCGCGCTCAGAGCTACCTGATCGTAGGTCTCGGTATCCATAAAGTAATACAGATCTCCATCATTATACAGATACTGCTTGTCAGATCTGTCAATACGTGCCTGAGGACACTTCTCTGTCGGGCGGAATGTCTTCTCCACAACACCGCCGTTCTTGATATTTTTCAGCTTTGTACGTACAAAAGCTGCTCCTTTTCCCGGTTTTACATGCTGAAATTCGATAATCTGGTAAACATTATTCTCCAGCTCAATTGTCATACCATTTCTGAAATCACCTGCTGAAATCATAAACTTCCTCCTTGTATCTTACATACAGCCGTTTTCTGATATCCATACAAAATGCGCAGGATATCGAGTCAAATATGCCGTACTGCGCTATTGATTTTATTTTACTGGAAAAACAGTGATATTTCAACCACTTTTTGTAAAGATGTTGCTTTTCAGACGAATAACAGTAAGGTCTGAATCCTCAGACAGCCCGATCATCCGCCCCGCATTCTCTTTCTTCTATCGCGCCGATCAGAGCCACCCGTTCTGCGTGCCGTCCGCCCTGAAACTCCGCGTTCAGATATGCGTCAATGATAGCCTTCGCCGCCTCCGGTCCCACAATCCGCGCGCCAAAAGCAATCATATTGGCATTATTGTGCTCCTTTACCAGCCGCGCCGTAGTGGGCTCCGAACACACCGCCGCGCGGATGCCCTTTACCTTGTTGGCCGCGATGGAAATCCCTACGCCGGTACCGCAGATCAGCACGCCGCAGTCAGCCTCTCCCGACACCACCAGACGGGCTGCCTTTTCCCCGTATTCCGGATAGTTGCATCTGTCGGCAGTATCCGTGCCGATATTCAGCACCTCATGTCCCAGTTCCTGCAGATATGTCATAATCTCCATCTTCATATCCACTGCCGCATGGTCATTTGCTATTACAATTTTCATCTCAATCTCCATTCTCCGCCGCCGAAAGCCTGTCCGGCCGCTTTTCCTGCCGGTGGAAATACTCTCCCCGGGCGGATGTTTTATGTCTTTTTCTGTACATACGATAGCACAATAAAACAATTGTCTCAAGTCTGCGCTTGAAAAATATCTGAATTTCTTCCCGCCAGTATATATATTTCACCATAATCGCAGGGATTCCGACCCGATTCGCCCCGAAAATATCTGTAAAAATCTGATCTCCGATAAAAATCGTTGTATCTCTGTCCGTCCCCATAAGCCTCATGGCTTTTTCATAATTCTCCGCTGATGGCTTGTGTGCATTAAAAATATAATATACCTGCACATCTTCATTGAACATCTTCACCCGGGGTTCCTTGTTATTTGACAGCAGACAACAGGAAAACCCCAGCTCCTTCAGATGGGCAAACAGCTTCTTCGCCCGCTCGTCAGCCGGGGCCCCGTGAGTAACCAGGGTATTGTCAATATCAAAAATCAGTCCCCGGTAACCGTCCCGGTACAGACTGTCGAAATCAATCTCATATGTGGAATCCACGTAAATGTCGGGATAAAACTTCCGAAACATTGTCATTCCACCTCTTTCCCGTCACCATCCAGCATCTTTTTCAGCTCGTTTACAAAAGTGTTCACATCCTTGAACTCCCTGTAAACCGAAGCAAAACGCACATAGGCAACCGCTTCAAGATCCTTCAGCTTATCCATAACCAGTTCCCCGATAACACTGCTGGGGATCTCCTTGGCTTCCCGGCTGTAAATCTCTGTTTCCACATCATCCACCAGCTTTTTGATCTGATCTGCCGAAACCGGTCTCTTATGGCAGGCCCTTAAAACTCCCGCCTCGATCTTCGACCGGTCATAGGACTCACGGTTATTATCCTTTTTGATAATCATCAGCGGAATGGTCTCCACCTTCTCAAAGGTAGTAAAACGTTTCCCGCATTCATCACAGTTACGTCTGCGCCGGATCGCCGTATTATCATCAGCCGGACGCGAATCGATTACTCGTGTATTGTCGCTGCCGCAATAGGGACACTTCATGATGTTATCCTCCTGTCAGTTTACAGTTTTCAGATTTTCTTCAGAACTTTATCAGCACAGACCTCCACCAGAATCACATCCGGTCCGATCCGGACAATGCGATCCCAGCCAATCACATACTCACTGTCATATCCTACACAGTGAAACCATTTTGCCGGACCTTTGAGGATAATCGCCTCAATCTGGCCTCTGCATTCTTCAAAAATCAGATCAGAAACACAACCCAGACATTTTCCATCCTTTATATTCACTACTTCTTTTTTGGAAAAATCAGAAAAACGCATGAAAAAAGCCTTTTTCTTTATCCTATTCCATCAAAGCCTGTCTGGTGAAAAACATCTCCGGTTTTTATACATTAAACCGGAACAGAATTACATCTCCGTCCTGCACCACATACTCTTTGCCTTCCATTCCCACAAGACCTTTTTCTCTGGCCGCCGCCAGAGAACCGCACTCCAGCAGATCCCTATAATTCACAACCTCAGCTTTAATAAAGCCCCGCTCAAAGTCCGTATGGATCTTTCCGGCCGCCTGAGGCGCTTTTGTTCCGATTTTTATCGTCCAGGCCCGGGTCTCGTCCTCCCCGGCAGTCAAAAAGCTCATCAATCCCAGAAGACTGTAGCTTGCCTTAATCAGTTTCTCCAGTCCGGACTCCTGAATGCCCAGTTCCTCCAGGAACATCTGGCGTTCCTCGTCATCCAGCTCTGCCATTTCCGCCTCAATACTGGCACAGAGAGTAAACACTTCGCTGCCCTCTTCTGCCGCCATTTCACGGACAGCCTGCACAAAAGTGTTGGAAGCTCCGTCATCTGTCAGATCATCCTCGGAAACATTTGCAGCATAAATTACAGGCTTCGCGGTCAGCAGATTATAGGAAGCAAACCAGGCCTGTTCGTCTTCATCTTCCCCGATTTCAAAAGTCTTTGCCAGCTTTCCGGCTTCCAGATGCTCTTTGATCCGCTTTAAAAGTTCCTCTTCTTTCGCGAGCTTTTTATCCATCCGGGCGCCTCTTCCCACTTTTGCAATCCGACGCTCCAGAATCTCAATATCAGAAAAAATCAGCTCAAAATTGATCGTTTCAATATCTCTGGCCGGATCCACACTGCCGTCCACATGAACCACATTGGGATCTTCAAAGCAGCGCACCACATGAACGATGGCGTCTACCTCCCGAATGTTTGCCAGAAACTGATTGCCCAGTCCCTCTCCCTTGCTGGCTCCCTTCACCAGACCGGCAATATCCACAAATTCAATCACAGCGGGAGTCACCTTTTTTGAATGATACATATCTCCCAGAAGCTTCAGACGCTCGTCCGGAACCGCCACCACGCCCACATTGGGATCGATGGTGCAGAAGGGGTAATTGGCCGACTCGGCTCCCGCTTTTGTCAAAGAGTTAAACAGTGTACTTTTTCCCACATTGGGAAGTCCCACAATTCCCAGTTTCATATCTATCCTTACCTTTCCGGAAAGCCGCAATTTTCGGGCTCTCCGCCTTTCTCTGCTCTAAGATTCTCCGCAATGCGGATGCTCTTCCGTAATAAAAAAGAGTCCAACGTAATTATATAATATAGCATAAGGACTCTATTATTTCAATCTTATTCGGCAATAATTGCCGCGGAAAGGCGCACAGATGACAGGGATCAGAGTCCCCTGTCATCTGTTTTTTATATGACTTAACATTCTGTCTGTGAATGGCTGAAATATTACATACAATACATATCCGGCCACTCCGCCGAGCACATTTGTTATAAGATCGGTGATATCCGACGATCTGAAATCATTTATAAATGGCTGCACGATTTCAATACACAGACTTAATAAAAATGTATACCATACTGTTTTCATTAAGTTTGCTTTTTGGCGTTCGATAAGCGGCAGTAAAAATCCAAATGGAATTGTCATTATAACATTTAAAACCACTTGTCTTGCAAAATCACCTCTGCCGGACAGAACATCAACAAAAGGCACCAAATTCACTGGAGCATGGGAGTGATTAAATATAAACGGCAAAGATGTGACTATCGGCATTAAAGTAAAAAATAATAAAAAAGATAAATATACATACATTACAGTATTTAGAAATAATATATCTTTTCCTTTTAATTTCCATTTTCTATAAAACACAAAAACATATGCGGCAGCCAAAACAATAAAATCCACTAACTCTTTCATAATTCCTCCACTGATGCCCGCCTGAAAGAACCGGTGCAATCTCTTTCTTTTCCTTATCCATATACTGTCTTCTTCTTCGATACACTTGCTGCGGCTTTTCCTTTATCATACATGAAACAGTCCGGCATTTCCAGTTCTGTCAGTCATGCTGCTGCCATTCCGGGACTGAATAGCAGTAAATATCTCCTGTGAAAGCGTCTACACAGACCATCAGTTCCTCATCCTTCACCAGATTCTCTCCCGCGAACCTCCAGCAGGGAAAAAGCGCCATATCCGCATCTTCGCTGATTTCAACCAGCGGCTCATATACCAGAGAAACATTCTCCACATCCATCCGCACGCCGGACGCAAGCTTCCCGCTCAGCAGCTCCGCCGCGTCCGCAGCGCCAAGAATTTTCTCATCTGTGTAAAGTTCCGTTAATGTATCCCGCTCACTTGTTCCGGAAAAAGCGCAGACTCCCGTATCATCCGCCACGAAAACATCCTTGCAGTCCTCCATGGCCAAATAAGAAGTATCCAGCGGCTGATAGCTGGCATCTTTTGAAAAAGCCACCGGCAGTCCGTTATAAATCCGGCGAAGCTGATAATAATATCCGAAAACCTCCTTCAGATGAAAGACTTCCACATTCGCGACTTCCAGGGAAACACCTTCCGCCGGTTGGGTGAGACCGCTTCCGTCAAAATAATCCATAACCAGATCCGCCCCCTGCCGCACCGTGATCTCCCCGGAAATCAGCGGCCAGGACCGGTCTCCCAGCTCTGAGAGACTTCCCGACGTCTCCACATCCTTCGCATAACTGTCATAATATACTTCTTTTTCTGCATGCTCGTCAGCCCCGAGATAGGCCGTGATCTTTCCGTCAGCCAGTCTGCCGGCTGCCATAACATAGCAGTCTTTCACATCCACGTAGGCTCCGCCGGCGTCTGTAATATCGTCCATATGTTCCGCAAGAGCCGGATAACAGTAGGGCGCGTCTTTTGTATCATCCCACTCCAGCTCCGGCGTGACCACCCGGACTTCCTTTTCCATATCCACCTGATCCAGCTTCCCTATTTCCTCCAGCTGTTTCTCTATATAATTCCAGCTTTCCTGAGGCGTCATAACCAGCGTCTGCTGCCACAGCAGGGAAACCTCCTCACATTCCGGAAATATCTCGAATTCCGCGTTGGAAAAGGAAATATTCTCATATTCCGTATTCCGAATCTGCTGCTCCTCTTCGGCATAGCCCTCCCTGGCGTCTGAAATCGGAACCCGTTTTTCCGACATCCGTTCCTTATAATTCTCCAGATCCAGCCATCCAATCCCGGCGTCCTCCTGTGCATCTGTGGAGTTCTCCGCACTCACCTGCCCCTTTTCCTCCGCGCTTCCGCAGGCCCATGCGCCTCCCAGAAGAAATCCGCTCAGAATAATAATTCCCACAGCCTGTTTCCTTTTCATCTGCTCTTCCCCCTTTTTATTTCAGGATAGCAGATAAATCTTTTTGAAACCCGACGTCAATTCTTATCAAATTCTTAATGTTCCGACGCTTCCCTGTATTTCTCACATTTCTCTGTAAACCGCGCCGCGAAAGCCGGATTGGAATAATAATACAGATGTGGAAAGCCTGCCGCAAAGTTCTCTCCCGCCGCAATACAGTCCCAGTTTCTTTTTCCGAAAGGCTTCTGCGCATGGAAAGCCCCGCCATTATGCGAACTGTCAAAATAGTGAAACTCATGTGCCCGGATCTGCTCTCCGGCATTCCCGAAAATCTGCGGCTGATTCGCCGTCAGCGTAATATATCCGAACCGTCCCAGCCGCTCCGTCTTTCTCACATGCCCCGGCAGCACGCCGGCCATGGGCCAGCTTCTGCCTTCCATATCCTCCATCGTTTCATGAAGATACATAAAGCCTCCGCATTCCGCCAGATAAGGCATACCGGCCGCTGCAGCTGCTCTCACAGAGACCAGCATAGAGGTATTCCGGCTGAGCTGTTCCGCATAAAGTTCGGGGTATCCGCCGCCGAACAGAAGCCCCTGTATCTGTTCCGGAAGCTCTCTGTCATGCAGCGGCGAGAATTCCGCCAGTTCAGCGCCCAGCCGCTCCAGCAACTCCAGATTATCCTCATAATAAAAACAGAAAGCCTCATCCCGGGCAACCCCGATGCGCACCCGCTTTTTGGCCGAGGGCTGCTCTTTGAAAAAACATCCCGCCTCATCTGTTCTGCACAATCCGGGATATTCTTTCAGCCTCTCCGGGACGGAAATATCCAGAGCAGGCGCAGACTCCGCCAGTTCCAGTATCCCGTCAATATCCAGCGTCTGCTCCAGGTTATCTGCCAGTTCCAGAAGTCTTTGCTTCAGATCCTTTATTTCTCCCGGGGTAACCAGTCCCAGATGGCGGCTCTCAATTACACAGTCCGTCATACGGGGCACATAGCCCAGCACCTTTACCGGCAGCATCCGTTCTATTTCACCCTTTAAAAGAGCATACACAGAAGCGGTTGTCTGATTCAGGATCACCCCCCGGATCCGGCTGTCTTCCGGGTTTCCTCCGATCCCGGACGCCCCCGGAGCGGACTCCAGAAAGCCGCGGATCAGCGCCGCGGCGGACAGGCTCATTCCCCGGGCGTTGACTACCAGGATTACCGGCGTTTCCGTGATTCTGGCCAGATCCCAGGAAGAAGCCCGGGCAGTCACTCCGCCGATCCCGTCATAAAATCCCATGACGCCTTCCATCACAGACAGTTCCGCCTTCTCCGCCTGCCTCGCGAACAGATATCTGGTCATCTCCTCATCCGTAAAGAAAGGATCCAGATTGCGTGATGGCGTGCCGATCACATTCCGATGAAACATGGGATCAATATAATCCGGTCCGCATTTAAATGATATTACATTTTTTCTTCGATTCACCAGCGCCTGCAGAAGCCCGCAGGTAATCAGCGTTTTTCCGCTTCCGCTGGAAGGGGCTGCCAGCATAATACGCGGCAGCCTCAGATTTTTCTTCTCACCCATAATCAAATATTTTTCCTCAGACAGTTCAGGGTTTCTCATGCCACAGAACCATGACATACACCGGGTTCTGACCCATCATCATATGATGATCACCTACAGTTTTAGATCTGGCCACCGTCACACTGACGATATCCTCAATGGTCAGATCCAGATCCCGTGCAGCCTCCATAACTTCCTGCACAGTCTCCAGTGTAATACAGTTGACAACCATCCGCACCTTCGGGTTTTTCCGCAGAAGCGTCCGCAGAATCGCCTTCAGGCTGCCGCTGCTGCCTCCGATGAAAGCATGCGTAGGGGCGGGAAGCTCCTTCAGGGCCTCCGGCGCTCTCCCCGGTATGATCTCCAGATTTGCCGTACCGAACTTCTTCCGGTTTTCAGCAACCAGCTTCCAGGCATCTTCCTTCCATTCTATGGCATAGACCTTTCCCCGGTCAGCCATCAGCGCACATTCTATGGAAACAGATCCCGTTCCGGCTCCCACATCATAAATCACAGAATCCCTGGTCAGTCGCAGCTTGGATATGGAAATACTTCGCACTTCCTCCTTGGTCATGGGAACCTTTCCCCGCAGAAAGGCTTCGTCTGGAATCCCATGAACACAGGGAACCATTCCGGCCTTCGGATTGCGGAATACGGCAGCGCAGATCCCCTCCTGCTGAAATTCCGTAAAATCAGAAACCGTTCCGCGCACAATCTGTTCCGCAGGATAGCTGAGATCCACACCCACGCACATCTCCACCTCTCCCAATCCAAGAGAAACCAGTTTTCCGGCAATTGACCGGATACTGGCGGCATCGGAAGCCAGGGTAAACACTTTCCCGTTTTTCCGGATGGCTGCGGCCAGATTCTGCTCTCTTCCGTGAACGCTTACCAGCGCCATATCATCCCAGGACATCTGAAGTCTGGCGGCCAGAAAGGCCACACTGGAAATGCCGCACAGCATATATACCTGATACTCTGAAAGCCGTTCGTTCTCCCGGATCCTTTCCAGCAGTCTCTTTGCTCCGCTGTAAAATCCCACGTCACCGGAAAGAGCAATCACAACATATCTGTACTCTGAATGTTCCTCCACAAAACTTTCAATTTCTTCACTGCGTGAAAGAGGAATCAGAGGTTTGTCGAACCTTTCCAGGCCATTCAGCATTCTGGACGCGCCGATGATACAGTCCGCTTTCCGGCACGCATTCACGCCTTCCACTGTCATATTGTCGGGATTTCCCATTCCGATTCCCAGCAGGGTAATCGTCTTCTGCTGATTCTGTTCCAAAACCGCTTCTTCATTCATCTGCTGCTCGTCTTCCTTCTGTACAATCTGTCCTTCGGCTTCCGTCTCTGTTCCGGATGCGGCAACCGCAGCAGACTTCCCGATCTTCTGCACATTACTCTCTGCGGCTTCCGCTTCCTGAGCAGTCTGAGTTTCACGGCTCATCCATTCAGGAATCCGGTAGCGCTGTCTTTCGCCCCTCCGGTCTTCTTTCCACAGACGTACCGCCAGACGGCAGACCTCATCCAGAGAATATCCTGTCTCATGCACCGGCCTTCTGATCACCACACATACAGCTCCTGTTTCCCTGGCGGCCTCCACTTTTTCCGAAAAACCGCCGTTTTTTCCTGACTCTTTTGTCACCAGAAAAGCTGCGTTTACCATCTGAAGAGTTGCCGCATTCATTTCCCTGGAAAACGGTCCCTGCATACAGATTACCTGTTTTCTGGAAAGTCCGTACTGTTCCGTCCGGTCAAACACATCCTCCTGCAGAAGCACCCGCGCGTAAATCCGTTCCTTCCGGTCAATACCGGACGCAAAAACAGGGAGCTCTTTCATTCCCGTAGTCAGCAGAATATTTCCCTGCTGCCCGTTCAGCCAGTCTGCCGCTGTCTCACAGTCATCAAAGATGCGGATTCCCGGTATCTCCTCCAGACTTGTTTCTTCCCGCAGCAGACGGAAATACTCCGTCTTTGTCTCTTCACAGGCAGTCTCGATATTCTCTGTAACAGCCTCCGCGTAAGGGTGCGTGGCGTCAATCACCGCCAGCGGCCGCATCCTGTTTATCAGCTTTTCCATCTGCTCCTGATCCATTCTGCCGGTTATCACCTGTATGCCCGGCATATCGGGGAGCACTTCTTCGCCATACTCTGTAGCGACACAGACTGAAGCCGGAATTTTCTGTCCTGCCAGAAACTGAGCCAGTTCTCTTCCCTCACTGGTACCCGCAAACACAAGAAATTCTCCGGTCTGCTGCTGTTTTATCTGATTATTTGTCCCATTTCCATCATAACGTTCTGCCAATGTTCTGTTCCTTCCTCCTTCCGCCGCAGATCCGCCCCCACCGAATCAGGCTGACTGTTGTTTCTTACACCCGGTATCCCCGGGGAGTTACCATATGTCCGTTTACTGCCCTGGTCTGAGAATTTCCCACAAATACTGTAGTAAACATATCCACCTGAAGATCTCTGAGCTCTCTCAGCGTACAGAGCCGCATCTGCTCTCCGTCCCGGCCGATCTGCGAAACTGTCCCGCATACCGTATCCTCTGCCTTGCTGCGCAGCATCAGATCACAGGCCCTCTGCAGATAATCATGTCTCTTTTTGCTGGAAGGATTGTACAGACAGATCACGAAATCCGCCTCCGCCGCCAGCAGCAGTCTTTTCTCAATCTTCTCCCAGGGAGTCAGAAGATCACTTAAACTGATCACCGCAAAATCATGAATCAGAGGCGCGCCCAGAACTGCCGCTCCGGCCACAGCCGCCGTCACACCGCTTACCATTTCCACCTCTACCTGAGGGAATTCTTCTCCGATTTCAAGCATCAGACCGCTCATCCCATAGACTCCGGCATCACCGCTGCAGATCATAGCTGTGGTCTTTCCGGCCGCAGCCTGCTCAAAAGCAAGACGGCACCGTTCTGTTTCCCTCCGCATGGGCGTTGTCAGAAACTCCTTTCCCGGGAAATGATCCTTTACCAGATCCACATAAACAGTATATCCTACGATCACGTCACAGCTTTCCAGCGCCTTCGTCGCCTGAATTGTCATCTTCTCATACTCACCGGGTCCGATGCCCACCACATAAATCTTATTCAAAACACAACCTCCCATCCAGTTTCCATTAATGCGATTGTCACGCCCTCCGCCGCATATTTCCGGCAGATAAAATGCGCGTTTTTCTTTTCATTTTCTTTCAGCGCCGCCGCTGCCGCGCGCTCGCATACATTGTCTACTCCCGTAATCTTCGACACAAAAGATGAAGCAGAATACTCTCCTGGAACATTTAAAAGCTCCTCTCCGGAAAATGTCACAAAGGGGATTCCCGCTTCCTGCGACAGCTGCAGAAGCCCCGGCTCATCTTTTTTCAGATCAATAGACGCAATGCGGCAGATACTCTCCGGAGCCACCTGATATTCCTTCAGAACCCTCTCAAGCGTCCGGCGGATATCCTCACAGGCTTTTCCTTTCCTGCATCCGATCCCTGCAATCACTGCCCGCGGAACAAGACGCAGAACTGGATCTGATGCATTCCTCTGTTTTTCTGATTCCTGCCCGCCTGACCGGACTGACACCAGAATCCCGCAGAACGCCACGCCGCCGGCCTCTGGTTCTCCGTTTTGTTCTGACCGGGCCATCCCCCTTAAGCTGTCCACTTTCAGCAATTCCTCCGGGATCTCCCCCCGGATGCCTCCGTCACAGCAAAACGGAACCCGTTTTCCATCCACAATCTCCGCCGCCGCCAGCTTCGCCAGTTTCATATCACAGATGGTCAGATGATTTTTCTTCGCCCAGACGTCAACGGCCAGCTTTTCATTCACATCAGAAGCCGTTGTAATAACGGGATCTGCCCCCAGCGCTCCCGCCAGAAACAGGGTCAGCTCATTTCCGCCGCCCAGATGCCCCGACAGCAGAGAAATAATATGATTTCCCTTCTCATCCGCCACCAGAACGGCGGGGTCTGACTTTTTGGATACCAGGAAAGGCGCAATAGTACGAACCGCAATTCCGGATGCTCCGATAAAAATTATCGCTTCTGAGCAGGAAAAAACACCTGCGCACCAGTCCCGCAGCGGCTCCTTTACCAGAACGGCTTCCTCAAATTCCAGCGCCACGGAATCTTTCTTTGTATACAATATGGTCCGCTTCTGTCCGCTTCTTTTCAATGCGGCCCTCACCCGAAGAGACAGTTCAAACCCTCTTCGGGTAAAAGAAATCACCGATATTATCCTGTTTGTTCCCTGCCCTTCGGCAGCGTTTTCAAATGCCATTCTTTATGATTCCTTCTGCTGCGGCTTTACCGCCTCCCGGAACTCCGTAGTGAATGCCGGATTGTACAGCTCTGATCTGTTATAATGACTGTGGGTCACCGCGTCTCCGATAATCATCAGAGCGGTCTTCGTAATCTGATTCTCTGCCGCCGTCTGCGCAAGCGTTTTCACTGTACAGAGAAATGTCTTTTCCTCCGGCCAGGTAGCCTTGTAAACAATCGCCGCCGGAGTATCCGGTTCATAGCCGCCCGCAATCAGCTCCTTGCTGAGCTGTTCCAGAAGCCCGGTACTCAAGAACACTACCATTGTAGCGTGATGCGCTGCAAAGGAAGCGATACTCTCCCGCTCCGGCACCGGCGTCCGACCTGCCATCCGGGTAATAATCACACTCTGGGACACATCCGGAAGCGTATATTCCAGATTCAGAGCAGAAGCAGCTCCGCAGAAAGAACTGACCCCCGGACAGCTCTCATAGGCAATCCCCATCTCATCCAGCGCGTCCATCTGTTCCCGGATCGCTCCATAAATACAGGGATCCCCGGTATGCAGCCTTACTGTCATCTCTCCGGAGGCTTCCGCCTCTTTCATCACCTCAAGCACTTCCTCCAGCGTCATTTTCGCACTGTTATAAACCCGGCAGTTCTCCTTTTTCTCCTCCAGAAGCTGCGGGTTTACCAGCGATCCTGCGTAAATAATCACATCAGCCTCCCGGAGCAGCCTCTGCCCCCGTACAGTAATCAAATCCGGCGCACCGCTTCCGGCGCCTACAAAATAAACCATAAAATGTTCCTCCTGTGTTTTTACATTCCTGCTTCCAGCCTGGCCAGCAGTTCATCTGCATCTTTTGTCCGTCCCAGTTCTCCATATACATTGGAAAATACAACAGCTCCGATTTTCAGCCTGTTCCAGGCCCGGCGGTTCATACAACAGTCAATTTTCTTCATCAGAATTTCCACAGACAGATCCCACACGCCGGCTTCCCGGATTACCCGCAGTCCTTCGTCGGCAGTAACAGAATCCAGAATTTCCCTGGCTCTGTCTCCGTCGATTCCCGCCTGAAGTGCACAGGCCGCCAGAATTTCCATGCGGGCGTCCGCGTCTCTGGAATGGGTATTCATAATCCCTCCGGCCACTTTGACAAACTTTCCGATATGAGCCACAAAAAGAAGCCCTTTTAATTCAAGATTCACCGCCAGATCAATCGTCTGTCCTACATAATTGCTGCATTTGACAGCCTGATCCGGTCCAAAAGGGAAATTCCCTTTCAGATAATCCGCTCCATAATTTCCGGGAGTTACCAGAAGATATTTTCTGTTCACAGACTTCTGGCGCATCTCCGTCTCAATGGAGGTCACCAGCGCCTGCTCACTCATGGGCTCCACAATGCCGCTGGTGCCCAGAATGGAGATGCCTCCTTTGATTCCCAGCCGGGGATTAAAGGTCCTTTCCGCCAGCTTTTCTCCCCCGGGGGCCGAAATTGTCACCTGCATTCCCCCTGAATAACCGTATTCCTCACACACGGCCTGTACTTCTTTTACAATCATACTCCGGGGCACCCGGTTAATGGCCGGCGCTCCCACAGGCTGTTCCAGGCCCGGAAGCGTCACCGTTCCAATGCCGGAACCCCCCTGAATGCAGATTATGCTGCCATGCTCTCTCTTATTTTCCTCCTGCGGCTGCCATCCGTATTTCTTCATCTGTTCCGCCGCCTCCCGGACGCCGCATTTTCTTACATAGGCATGCACCAGCAGACCGTCAGTTACATCCGGATCATCCCCGGCATCCTTCCGGATGGCGCAGCCTGCCCCATCCTCATCCAGGACCGCCTCCAGCGGTTCCAGAAACAGTGTCAGTCCCTTCGGCACTGTCAGCTTTACCGCAGAGACAGCCTGACCGGAAAAGAGCATTCTTGCTGCCGCCTGGGCCGCCGCCGCCGCACAGGTTCCCGTGGTATATCCGAAACGCAGTTTTTTATTATCTTTAATTATGTATTTATCTTCCAGTCCGTTCTTCATATCACTTTTTCTCAGCCTGAAGCAGATTTTTATCCAGCTTTACAGGCTCATATTCTCCGATCTCCTCATCTGCCAGACCACCCTCCAGAAACGGCAGGATCCGCTCCAGAGAAGGATTGGCGTTTTCCGGCATCCAGCCTGCGATAATATCAACCTGATCCGTGACTCCGCCGAAGGGAACCGCCGCCAGCCTTCCTCTGGTATATACGGAAGCAGTCAGATAGGCCGGCAGAATCGTAATTCCCATATTTACGGAAATCATGAAAAAAATCGTCTCTACATCCTCAATGGATTCCATTACCCTGGGCTTATACCCCCGCCGCAGGAAATTCTCCAGTATCATTTTCCCCTCCCCCACTTCATTTTCAGGGGAAGCGGCCAGAATCAGAGGCTCGTCCTTCAGTTCCCGCCAGGTAACATACTGATTCTGCGCCAGTATATGATTCTTCGGAAGCACTGCAATCAGATTATCCCAGGCAACTTTTTTATAAGATACGCCTTCATAGGAAGGCTCATCAAACAACGGCATCAGAGCCAGGTCCACCTCCCCGGACCGAAGCAGCTTCATCAGCATGGAAGGACTCAGATTCCTGAACTTCATGGAAATATTGGGATATTTCTGGTGGAATGCCTGAATTCGCTCTGAAACCTCCGTATTTCCGATTCCCAGAGTAAAACCGATATTCAGAGATCCTGTAAAACCGCTGGAAACCTCTCTGGTCCGCAGCATGGCAAGATCCATCCGGTTTAAAATATCGGTCGCCTCATTCTGAAATACCTTTCCCGCCGGCGTCAGCGCCACTCTCCGTTTCGTGCGTTCAAAAAGATTAACCCCCAGCTGCTCCTCCAGCACCTTGATCTGCTGGGTTACCGCCGTCTGGGAAACAAACATAGACTCCGCTGCCTTTGTAAAATTCAGTTCCTTTGCCACAGCAAGGAAATATTCCAACTGCCTGCTGTTCATGTTTCTCCCCTTTCCGGTTACTGTCCGCTCTGCTTACAGTACCTTCACTTCTGGTCCTCTTTATTATACTTCACATAACCCGGATGTCTGCCGGGCAGCTTATAAACATTCTCCCGAAGCTTAAGCAGCTCGTCAATCCGCTCCCGGGATAAATCCGGCGCTCCACCCAGAAGATGAATATAAAGAGATGTCTTCGCATACATCTCCAGAGATTCCATATTAAAATAAGCCTTCGTCAGCGTTTCCCCCACCGTCAGCGCGCCGTGATTCGCCAGAAGCATCGCGTCATGATTCTGCAGAAGCGGCGCAATAGAGTCCGGGACCTCATCTGTAGAAGGTCTCGCATAAGATGCCAGCGGAACCGCTCCCAGATTCATAATATTCTCGGTCATATAATATCCGTCCAGCGCCTTCCCCATGGAAGCATAGCTGGTAGCAATGGGCGGATGCGCATGTACCACCGCATTTACATCCTCCCGCTCACTGTAGCAGCGCAGATGCATTTTCATCTCAGAAGATGGCTTATATCCTTCCTCGGCGCTGATCACCGTACCGTCTGCCGCCAAAAGCACCAGCATTTCCGGTTTCATATCTCCCTTGCTCACACCGGAAGGCGTGCACAGAATTGTCCCGTCCTTCAGACGCGCGGAAACATTTCCGTCATTTGCCGCTACAATTCCTCTCTGCCACAGTTTGTGACATACGTCACAGATCTCTTCGCGTTCCTTCATATATACCTTCATAAACCTCTCCTTTCTCCTTCGTCTGCCGGCATCCTTCTATTTCTGATCCCGAAAACAGATATACTCATGCCCGTAATTTCCCCACCAGCTGGTGCGCCTGCGTCCCTCCGGATCCGGCTGCACAAAATAAATGGTGGAAAAAAGCATTTCCCTTGCGTTCAGCTTTACAATAATCTGCAGAAGCCTGTCATCCAGTGAAAAAATAATCTCTTCCTCTGTCTCTTCGGGAAGGGGCTTTAAAATCTGCAGATAGGCAATTTCATCGGCCGTCAGCAGTTCATTCACCATTTCTCTGGAATCTTCATCCAGACGGAAATAATAAAAATCGGCGTAGGAGTTTTCTGCACCGTATTCCTTCTTCAGACTTTTAAAATGTTCGTATGCCCGTTTCTCGTCCATAATCAGCTTCACATCTGCGTAGGACTGAAACCCCTCCGTAATTTTCTCCAGATAAATTGCTCCCCGTGTCTTTAATTCCTCAGTTGTCACTGGTAATCTCCTCTCCCGGCTGCCGTCCGCCGCGCAGGCAGCAGCCCTTTTCATTTACATCAGATCC
>CAMLYL010000017.1 GCA_946491665.1 uncultured Lachnospiraceae bacterium
AAGCTGTTAGACGAGGCTCAGGCTGGTGATAACATCGGTGCTCTGCTTCGTGGTATTAAGAGAGAGGACATCGAAAGAGGTCAGGTTCTTGCTAAACCCGGCAGTGTTACATGCCACACCAAATTTACAGCTCAGGTTTACGTTCTGACAAAAGACGAGGGTGGTCGTCATACACCTTTCTTCAACAACTATCGTCCTCAGTTCTACTTCAGAACAACTGACGTAACAGGTGTCTGCAACCTTCCTGAGGGTACAGAGATGTGCATGCCTGGTGATAACGTAGAGATGACAATCGAGCTGATCCACCCGATCGCTATGGAGCAGGGTCTTACTTTCGCTATCCGTGAGGGTGGCCGTACAGTAGGATCTGGCCGTGTTGCTACTATCATCGAGTAATACGATCTGTTATTATAACTGATAATCCATTTACCCCGGAAACTCTGTGTTTCCGGGGTTTTCTGTGCAAAAGGGAAATATTATCAAACTATATGGAAGGATAATACAAAATATGAGTGATACAATTCAGATTATGATTACAATGATCGTCTATATGCTGATTGTTATTGGCATCGGTCTTGGATTTGCCAGGAGAGCAAACAAGAGTTCCGAAGAATACTTTCTTGGCGGACGTTCATTGGGACCGTGGGTAACCGCAATGAGTGCGGAAGCGTCTGATATGTCCGGATGGCTTCTGATGGGACTTCCGGGTGTTGCTTACTGGTGTGGAATTGCAGATGCAGCATGGACAGCCATCGGGCTTGCAGCCGGAACCTATATCAATTGGCTGATTACTTCAAGAAGACTTCGGCGCTACAGTGAAAAGGCAGGAAATTCTATTACATTACCGGAGTTCTTTTCCAATCGTTTCCATGAAAATAAGAAGGTGATTATGACAATCGCGGCTTTGTTTATCCTGATCTTTTTCACGGTTTACGCAGCCAGCTGTCTTGTGACATGCGGAAAATTATTTTCCACATTGTTCGGATTCAACTACATTCCGATGATGATTGTGGGAGCCGTTTTCGTTCTTGTGTATACCATTATCGGTGGATTCCTGGCTGAAAGCGCGTCTGACTTTATGCAGGCGATTGTGATGATTATCGCTTTGGTCGTTATCGTAATTACAGGAACTGTGGCGGCAGGAGGATTAGGTGCAGTTATTGATAATGCACGGTCTATTCCGGGATTTCTGGAATTTTTCGGAGTTGCCACTCCTGTAGTGACAGACGGCGCCCAGCAGATTGTCAATGGATCTCCGGTATTTGGAGAGGCTGGAAATTACAGCATTTTAAGTGTACTTTCCAATCTGGCCTGGGGACTGGGATATTTTGGCGTGCCTCAGGTGCTTCTTCGTTTTATGGCGATCCGGAAAGAGGGAGAGCTGAAAATGTCCCGTCGGATAGCAACGGTATGGGTTTTGATTTCCTTATTTATTTCGGTGTTTATCGGCGTAATGGGACGGGCACTGTATCCGGCCGCTCTGACGACAGAAGTTTCTGCGGAAAATGTATTTATTTTACTGGCAACCAATCTTCTGCCGCCAATTCTGGCAGGACTTGTGATGGCAGGTATTCTTGCGGCAACAATCAGCTCCTCCGATTCGTATCTGCTGATTGCTGCGTCTGCATTTTCCAAAAACATTTATCAGGGAATTCTTCATAAGAAAGCATCTGATAAACATGTTCTGTGGATTTCAAGAATTACGCTGCTTCTGATTACTGTGATCGCGGTTATTATTGCATTGGATGAGAACAGTGTTATCTTCACAATCGTAAGCTTCGCATGGGCAGGTTTCGGCGCGACATTTGGACCGCTGATGCTGTTTTCATTATTCTGGAAGCGGATCAACCGGGCGGGAGCGATTGCCGGAATGGTCAGCGGCGGCGTGATGGTATTCATATGGAAGCTGTTGGTACGTCCTGTGGGAGGTATCTGGGATATTTATGAGATTCTTCCGGCGTTCATTATTTCCAGTCTGTGTATTGTCATTGTTTCTCTGCTGACGAAGGCTCCATCGGAGGAGATGAACAGAGAATTTGAAGAAGTTCGCGTTGGAAAATAAATATAGATAATTTTTTGCCCGGTGAGCTGCCGGGCATTTTTTATGACTTTGTATGGGGTGCGGACTGCTGCTCGGCTGACTGAGAATCAGATAATGATCCGGGAGATTTTCTGTATCTTCATAATCTTGTGAGTCTGTGGGGGATATGCTAAAATAATTAAGGATATATTTGCAATATACTGCAGGAAGAGATTGGAAAGGATCCAAACTGATATGACAATCAATCAGATAGAATGTTTTGTGGAAGTTGCGAAAGAGAGAAATATTTCCAAAGCGGCTCGAAATCTGTTTATTACCCAACAGGCAGCCAGCAATCAGATAAAAATGCTGGAAAAAGAGCTGGGTTTTCCTGTTCTCATCAGAAAAAATAAAGGTGTTTCTCTGACGAAGGAGGGAGAAATTCTTTTTGAGACATGGGCGGAAATGCAGGAAAAGTTTCGGATATCTGTGGATAAAGCGCGGGATTATCATAAGGGAAGAAGTATGCATATCCATGTGGGGCTGGAGGATATGGGAAAATGCAGTGAGGAAATTATGAGCGCTTTTTCTGAATATGAGAAAACCTATACGGATCTGTATATTGATTTTGAGATTATGTCGCCGAAGCAGATGATCACACAGTTTGAGGCCGGTACACTGGATCTGGCAATATTATATGAAAGTGAATTTGAAAATCTTCCTCAACTAAAGAGTATACCGCTTCATGATAAAATGCTGAAGGTATGCATTTACATGTCTGGAAATCATCCGTTGGTTCAGAGTGGAAAAACGGCATTAGATGATATAAAAGATGAGCCGATTGGAGTTTTGAGGAAAGATTATTCCCTGGATTTTGAAAAGAAAATAAACCGTTTTTTTGAGATAAATCATGTAAGGCCGCCGCGGATGTATCGGGAGTATGCTTCCAGAAGAGAACTGGAAATCGGACTTATTGCAGGACGTTGTGTTACCGTTGTATATGAGACAATGTTTGATGATGAAAATAGTAAATTGTTTTCCAGGGAAGTAGCAGCTGGAAGTGAGTCCTCCCGAATAGCGATATTCTGGAAAGAGCGGGATATGGATACAAAAGCCAGGGCGCTGGGAAATATTTTAAGGGAAAAGCTGAGACGCTGCTATTAGGGAAAGAAATGTTATTCTGCAGTCTGTTACAAGTATTTACTTGTGACAGACTGTTTGTTTTTTGTTGGATTTTTTTGTAAATAATTAATAAAATATAATCAAGAGTACTCTTATAATTATGCATGATTGACAAGGTCGGCACGCGTTTTTATGGAGGTTATCATGAGTAAAAATCAAAAATATTCTCAAAGCTTAACAGACAGCCGTTTCGGGGGTTGGGGATGGAGTATGATCATATATGCGATGATCATGTATTTTTTCTTTGCGGCGCTTTCAACAGATGGTCAGAATCTGTTTCCTACAGCATTTGCCGGAGTATATGGATTTGATCCCAATACGCTTTTAGCCTATGCGACACCGGCAAGTATTGTCGGTATTATAGGCGGTTTTATATTTGCAAGACTTCTGATCAGGCATAGTACAAGAAATATCAGTGTAATCTCTCTGATTATTACCGGAGCTGCTTTTTGCGTCTGGGGAATGTGCGGCAACATAGTGCTTTATATTCTGCTGCTGATGGTTGTATGCTTTTTTGCTTCAGGTTTCAGTTTTGTGGCTCCCACACTTATGGCAGACTGGTTTCCGCGCAAAAAGGGTATTGCGCTTGGCTGGGCTACTATCGGCGCCCCGTTGAGCAGTGCATTTTTTGTATCAGGATTTTCTATTCTGCTTGCAAAAGCGGGATTTAAAGCAGCTTTTATTATTGTAGGTGTGGCAATTATTATTATTGGCGTTATTTCACTGTTTTGGGTAAAAGATAATCCTGAACAGGCAGGAAGATATCCGGATAATATGCTGCCGGCGACGGCGGAAAAATTTTCTGATGCCGGAAATATGGAAACAGTGACAGAAAGCGGCGGAATTACTTTGGGACAGGTATTAAAAACACCGAATACATGGCTGATCAGTATAGGATACGGACTGCTTTGGATGGTGACAGTAGGGGTTGTCAGCCAGTTTATTCCGCGTATGATTTCAGTCGGATATACACAGTCGGAGGCTTTGATGTTTCTTACAATTTCTTCCATCATAGCGATTCCGGGATCTTATTTCTGGGGATGGCTGGATGGAAAGATTGGAACGAAGATGGCGTCTGTCATTTATTCTGTTTCATATATCGCAGCATTATTGATTCTCATTTTTGCATCAAGTCTGGCAATTATCTGGATCGGATGCATTTTTATAGGATTGGGTCTTGGCGGTATCTTAAATTTAATTCCGTCAATGGTGATCAGCGCTTTTGGAAAGGAAGGTTTTAAGCAGGCCAACAGTCTGGTTACAACAATAGCTTCACTGATCCGTGTTTTGGCATTCGCGATTATGGCTGCATGTCTTACGGTTTCCGGCGGGAGTTATACCCTGCCATATACGGTATTTATTTGTGCGGATATTCTGGGAGCAGTATTTCTTCTGCTGATCAGAAAGAAAAAATAAATTATAAAAGAAAGAAGGAAAAGCTATGGAAAAAATGATTTTTAACGGCGGTCAGCGGCACACTTATAAGGAGGGAGAACCTATTGAGCGATATGAGAGGGTTCCCTTTGATGTTGCAGAGGTAATTACAACAGAGCCTCCCCTGGAATTTCATCCGAAATTTGCAGATCCGGACAAAGTGATTTACAGAGATGTCACGGAGTTTATTCCGGGCGTTGATGCGAAAATGGTAGACTGGTGGTGGGGGAACATGGAAAAGGGTTACCACATCTGGGCGCCGGGAGAGCATTATGGTTTCGACTGGATCGTACCGCCCTGTGAGGTCGGATATGAAGGGTCTGTGGAGGCGTCCTATGAATTTGATCCGAATCATCCTCTTACAATTACCAGAAGAAGCATCACATTGTATCCTTTTACAGAATGCTATGAGCACTGCTGGATGAGTACTGCGGAGATGGGACCGGCAGAAATGATGCTGATTCATATGCATAAGGATGTAGAAGGCGGAATTTACTGGCGTACTGTAGTTGTTACATCAAAAGCGGGTGAAGCGTTTATGAATGCGCATAAGGATGATATGCCTCTGGAGTCTCATATGGTGTATGAGTCCGGACGCTTAAAAGATTTCCTGCCGCCCTTATACAATTTGTGGAAAGATCTGCAGGATCCGTGGGAGAATGTTCACTATGATCTGACGACAGAGAGACAGCCGGACGGAACCTGGAAGCATAAATACGACAATAAACCGCATAAAAACGTGAATCTGTAATGAAATAAGGAATACTGCTCTGTCCCGTATTGTGACAGGGCAGTATTTTTTTCATGGGAAACTGTGTTTCCATGAAAAAAATACTTCACAGGCGGAGTTGTTTTTTTATTCAGATAAGTTGAAAATTACGGGATTTTCTGTATTATAAGAGTATATGAATGAAGAGTAAAAGACTTTCCGGACTGGATGAGTTCAGAGAAGGCATGAAAGAATTTGGGATATAATGCGGGAGGAAAAGCATGAAACTGATGATTGCGTCGGATATTCACGGTTCGGCCTGTTACTGCAGAAAGATGGCAGATGCCTTTCAGAGAGAGAAGGCGGACAGGCTTCTTTTGCTGGGAGATCTTTTATACCATGGTCCCAGAAATGATCTGCCGGAAGAATACGCGCCGAAACAGGTGATATCCATATTAAACAGTCTGAAGCAGAAGATTTTCTGTGTCCGGGGAAATTGTGACACAGAGGTAGATCAGATGGTTCTGGAATTTCCGATCATAGCGGATTATTGTGTCCTGCCTGCAGGAAACCGGCTGATTTATGCGACCCATGGGCATCGTTATCATGCAGGGGCGCTTCCGCCGATGCAGGCGGGAGATATTCTGCTTCACGGACATACCCATATTCCTGCATGGGAAAGCTTCGGGGATAATAATCTGTATCTCAATCCCAGTTCGGTGTCCATACCAAAGGAAGGAAGTCCGCACGGTTATATGATATTATGCGGGAACAGGGTTTTCTGGAAAACACTGGAGGGGGAGATCTGTCATTCTCTGGAATTATAGGACGGGGATGAATTTATATATGGGGGAAAGTTATGATAAATATTTTTGTTTCCAGTACGTTTAAAGATATGCACTATGAAAGGGATCTGATTCATGAAAAGGTACTTCCGCAGCTGAACAGCATGGCGGCGGAATATGGAGACAGCGTGGCTTTTTGTGATCTGCGCTGGGGAGTGGACACCAATGATTTGGACAGTGAAGAGGGGGCGAAAAAAGTATTGTCTGTCTGCCTGGATGAAATAGACAGATGCAGGCCCTATATGATTGTAATTCTGGGGGAACGCTATGGATGGATCCCGGAAGAAAGCCTGATCTCAGAAACGATTCAGGGCAGGAAGGATTTTGAACTGGATGAACTGGAAAAAAGCGTCACGGCTCTGGAGATCGAATATGGCGCGCTGAATCATCCCGGACAGCTGGAAAAGACGTTGTTTTACTACCGGGAAGCCCGGGGCCCCATGCCGGAGATCTACAGGCAGGAGGATACGGCCCACTGGGAGAAACTTCAGGAATTGAAGAAAAGGATATGGAAGATTGCCGGCGGAAAAGTCAGAACTTATCAGGTCCACTGGGATGAAGAATCAGGACGGCCGGTGGGACAGGAACAGTTTGCACAGCTGGTAACAGAGGATATGAAAAGCCTGCTGGAGCAGGAATGGCAGAGATACAGAGAACTGTCTGATTTTGACAGAGATCAGCTGGCTCAGTGGAATATGGTACGGGAAAAGTCTGCTCAGTTTGCAGCCAGAGAAGACTTTGTGCAGAACTGCATAAAAGAACTGGATTCGGGGAAGACGCTTCTGCAGATCCGGGGCGCCGCCGGAAGCGGGAAAAGTACGGTGATGAGCAGACTGGCGGTGTGCCTCAAAGAGCAGGGGAAAACGGTTTTACCGATCTTTTGTGGTCATACAGAAATGACCGGGAGCGGCATGTCTTTGCTGCATTATCTTACATATTTTCTGGAGGAACAGACAGGAAACGATCATCTGGAGAGTGAAAAAGACTGGAATGCGGACAAATGTGTGGAACGGCTGGCGCATATGACTGCCTGTTATGAACAATCCGGACTTCCGAACCTGTTTGTACTGATCGACGGAGCAGATCAGCTTCCGGATGATGAGATCAGAGAGCAGCTTTTGTTTGTGCCGGGAAATTTGTCCGAAAGAATGAAAGTGATACTGTCCTGTTCGGATGATATCACTCTGTCCCGGGCCAGGAAGGATGTTATGGAGCTTGCCCCGCTGGATATGACAGAAAGAGAAGGGTTAGTGCGGGGAATGCTGAAGTTTTCCGGACGGGAACTTCCGGAGGCAGTGATTTGCCGGATGATCAGCAAAAAGGATTCCGCTGCGCCGCTGTATCTGAATCTGATGCTTACCAGGCTGCTGATGATGAACCGGAATGACTTTGAGGAGATTACAGATCAGGGAGATGGAATCAGCGCTATTACACAGCGTCAGATCAACATCCTGGATGAAATGCCGGAGGATATGGAACAGGCGTGTGTAGAAGTGCTGCGCACTGCCGCAGAGCGGATCGGGGGTGAAATGGTCCGGGCGGCGGCTGAGTATCTTGCAGTATCCAGGCACGGACTGCGGGAACAGGATCTGGAATGTCTTGCGCAGGAAAGGAAGATTCCCTGGAACAGCCTGGATTTCTCTCTGTTTGTAAAATATATGCATGGCTTTTTCATTCAGCGAAAGGATGGCCGCTGGGACTTTTCTCATAAAAGCATCCGTCAGGGATTTTTGAGTCAGTGCACTGATCAGAAAAAACTCCATCAAAACATTTTGACTTATCTGGAGAAACTGCCAAAAAGAGATCCGGTGAGGGTTGGGGAGCTGATGTATCATTGTATCCGGGCGGATGAAAAAGGGATTTGTGTTTCCTGTATACAGGGCGATCCGAAAGGGAGTCCGGGCAGACTTGCTGCGGCCAGGGATCTGAAAGCTGTTTCTTTGGAAGACGGAGGGGAATGGCTGGTCGGGCTTTTGAGGCAGGGAGAGAACTGGGGCGCAGGAGCATCCTTCAGCTATTTTATAAATACCGAATATCGGATTGCTTTTCTGGTTTCTCTGAAAGAACTGAAAATACGGGAACGGGTACAGACTGAAAATCAGATTTACATGGAACAGTATGTTCTGCGATTCCCGGAAAAGAAAAATAAAAGAGCATTGAGCATCTGTTACGAAAAAAACGCTAATATCTGTATGGAATACGAAGACAGAAAACATCTGGAAAAAGCAGGAGTTCTGTATGAAAAAGCGTTGGCATTGTCTGAGGAACTGGCAGAAGAAACAGAGGAGAGCAGAGCAGATCTGGCTGTGGATCGGGGAAATCTGGCGTCTGTTTATGAAGAACTGGGGGGAAAAGAAGATCTGCAGAAGGCTCTGAAACTGCGGATATCGGCGGTTGATCTGCGAAAAGTAAATGCAGATGAGAACCCTTCCTCACGGAATATTCGGGCCTGGACCCTGGAGCTGCGAAATCTGGGTCTCCTTTACAGTAAAATGGACGGGGCGGAAAACAGAGAACAGGGAGAGGCATATTTGAAACAGGCCTGCCGGATTCAGGAAGATCTGTGCAGCAGGGAGCGCACGCGCGAAAACCGGGACAGGCTGATCAGGCTTATGCTTTCCCTGGCAGATTATTATATTCGGACAGGAAAGCAGGAGGACATCCGGCAGGCGCAGACTCTCTGTGAGAAAGCGCTGCACATGCGTCAGGAACTGACTGCAGAAAGAAACACGCCCGAAAGCCGAAGAGCCCTTGCACAGGCCTGCAGCAAGCTTGGATGGCTGTATCATGAAAAAGGTTCCCAGCAGAATCTGAATCAGGCGGCTGAGTTATATCAGAAAGCATATCAGATCCGGAAGGAGATAGCAGAAGAACTTCAGACGCCCGGGAGCCGCAGAGAACTGGATGGAATCTGCTACAGTCTGGGAAAGCTGTACAGCAGTTATCAGGGAGGAACATATTTTCAGAAAGCATGGGACTATTATCTGGAAGGGATTCAGATCACTGAACAGTTAAATGATGAACAGGAAACGACTGCCAGTAAAAAATCTCTCGGGATGAGCTGCCGGGCCGCCGCAGCGCTTCTTTACAGACAGGGCGGCCGGGAGAATCTGCTGAAAGCAGTGATCTTCTGGGGGAGACGGGCAAGAGAGATTTATGAAGAGCTTGCGGAAGAACTGAATACGCCGGAGATCAGAAAAGAACTTTCCAGATGCTATGATCTTCTGGCAGTATGCTGCAGGGAGCTGGGAGATGAGAAGTATATAAAACAGGCTCTCGAATGGGGAGAAAAAGATATGAAGCTCAGCCTCAGGCTGGAACGGGAATTGAAGACGCTGGAGGCTCTGGATGACCTGGGATACACCTGCAGAAATCTGGGAGATCTTTATAAAGCCGGGCACCCATACCAGGATCTGGAAAAGGCGCTGAAATTGTATCAGAAAGCCTATGACATTTTCCGGGAAGCAGACCGCAGAAAGCAGACAACAGAAAGTATGGAAAATGTACAGATCTGCCAGGAATGCCTGGCGGACATCTGCTTTGTGGCAGAGGGACTGACGGATGTCGATGAAGCTGTCCGAATGCAGGAAGAAGCCCTGGACACGTCACGAAAAAGGGCGGAAGCACTGAAAACAAAAGAGAGCAGGCAGGATTTGCTGCGTACATGTCTGCGAACCGGAGATCTGTATATGTGCCTTGAAAGTCCGGAAAAAGACTGGTGGGGCATGGCTCTGCGGCTGTATCGGGAGGCTGCCGGGGCCGCACTGCTGAATCAGGAGGAGAATGGAATGCAGGCGGATTATGATGATGTGGCTGCGGCGGCATCCAGACTGGCGGGGCATCCCTATGTTCCTGTTGATGAGAGAAAGCAGCATTTGTATCTGGTAAAAACTGTGGCAGGGATCGCGGCAAAGAAATGTCCGGATCCGAAATACAGCGACTGGATCAGTTTCTGTGAAAGGGAACTCAAAGAACTGGAGGAAGAAGGGCAGTAAATTCACTTGCTAGTTGAGTTTGTCGCAATTTCCCGGGAGGAAAAGCGTATCCCTGATGTGTAAAACTGCTCTGTGATTACAGAGCAGTTCCCTTTTTGGGGATAAAAAAAGAGGTCATATCAGCCTTCTCCAGCTGAAGGAGCTGGATTTTTCTTTCGATTCCTCCTGCATAACCTGTCAGGCTGCCATTTGAGCCGACAACCCGGTGACAGGGGACAATAATGGAGATCTTATTGTGTCCGACTGCGCCGCCCACTGCCTGGGCAGACATATGGGAGACACCTCTTTCGGAGGCGAGCTGCCGGGCAATCTCACCGTAAGTCGCAGTCTGTCCGTAGGGAATAGAGCAGAGAATATTCCATACTTTCTGTTGAAAGTCTGTTCCTGTGAAATGCAGAGGAACAGTGAAGTCCGGTTCTTTTCCGGAGAAATAAATATCAAGCCACTGCTTTGTTTTTTCAAAAACCGGAATTTCCCGTTCTTCATTCTCCCTGTCCAGATGAAGAGCAAAATATTTTTGTCCTTCGAACCATAATCCGGTCAGGCCGGTCTGATCAGCAGCTAAAAGAATGCTGCCGAGGGGAGATTGATAATGACTGGTATACTGCATTTTGTACCTCCGCCTGTTTTGTTTTATCTGTTTATGATTTTATCACAGCAGGGGAAGAAATACTATTATAAAAAACAAAGGTTTACCGTGAAAGCCGGAATGAGACATCCCGGCTTTCACGCCAGAAGGATGAAATTTTTATCAACATAAAGATATGTGATAACTTACTTATCGGCCAGATAATACCGGGTCTTGCCCTGGGTTTTATTGCCATATTCGATGGCTTCGGCAGGACATCCGGCGATACAGGCCATGCAGTGGGTACAGTCTTTTCCCCAGGAGGGCCGTCCGTTTTCAAGTTTTATATTATTCAGAGGACAGCGCTGTTCACATTTGCCGCAGCCGGTGCATTTGTCGGTTACGGTAAATTTTTTGGCGCTGATCATCATGGAGTACATGATGGGATTGAGCACTCTGGACATCATTGCCTTGCCCGGCTGTTCCGCCGGAAGTCTTTTGCCGTCCCGGATCAGTCCTGCAATTTCTTCAATTCTGGGTTCGGCCTTTTTCAGAATCCTGTCATTTGCTTCCTTTGGCTGTGTACTGCCGGCAGCAATATAGTTCTGGGGCATCAGAATGGAATTGAAGCCAAGCAGTGTAAACGCTTTTTCTTCACAGAGTTTCCTGACGTAAGCGACGGTCTGCCAGGGAGTTGCCGCGCAGGTGACCGCAAAATAGGTTTTCCGGGTTCCGGTAAAACTGACCTTTCGAATATAGTCTTCCATGATCCGGGGGAGTCTGCCTCCATAAACCGGTCCTACAAAGACAAGGGGCTTTTCAGATGCTACAGGGCTGTAGTTTCTGCTTTTGATCCGCTGATTGACAGAGATGATTTCATCGCCGGAAATTTCTGCGATTTTCTTTGCTGTATACCGGCTGTTTCCTGTTCCGCTGAAATATAAAACCATAATATACCATATCCTTCCTGTTACATATTTTTGAATTTGCAGACCTATTTTAGCACAGAAAGAAAAACTTACGGTAAACTCGGCGCCGGGAAAGGGGAATCTGTTACGGGTATGGCTCAGGTTTCTCTGGGAAGGACAACGATAAACGTACTGCCGCTGCCCGGGGAACTTTCTACCTGAATACTTCCCCGGCAAAGATCTGTGATCCGTTTTACCAGCGCCAGGCCAAGGCCGTTGCCCTCGGCTTTATGGGAGGTCTCTCCCTGGTAAAACTTTTCGAATATATGTTTCTGCACCTCAGCTGTCATTCCTTCTCCATCGTCAGCAATGGAAACGGCAATTGATCCTGCTTTTTCACAGATTGAGATGTGAATGCTGCTGTCCGCAGGTGAATGTTTGATTGCGTTATCAATCAGGTTGATCCACACCTGTTCCAGAAGCGCTGCGCTGCCATAGTAGTTCTGCCGGGGCAGCTCCATGTCAAATTCGATGCGTTTTTCCGTCCATTTCGCTTCCAGCATAAGAATACATTTGCGGATCTGCTCATCCAGCCGGTATTCTGTTTTATCCGGAATCATTTCCTGGTTTTCCAGTTTGGAGAGCATCAGGATATTGCCGGAGAGACTGGACAGCCTGCGGGAGTTATCCAGAATTTTCTCAATATACCGGTCCTGTTTTTCCGGCGGCAGATTACGGTTCTGCAGAAGAGTGGCATATCCTTCAATGGCGGCGATGGGAGTTTTAAATTCATGGGAAACATTAGCCACGAAATCGCTGCGCAGAGTTTTGATATGGGAAAGGTCGAAGACCATGGCATTAAACTGCTGTGCCATTTCCCGCATTTCCCGGATCGGTTCGTCTTCGGACAGTCGAACGCTGAAATTTCCCGCAGAAATCTCTTTAAATGCCTGGTCGAGACGCTCAATGGGGCGGATAATCCGCTTTCCCACAAACAATGCAATTACAACTCCCAGCAGAACGCTGCCGACTGCGAAAATAAAAATGGGTACATGGCGGATCCGGGGATCTGTGCCAGCAACGCCGAATTGATATAAAATAAATCCTAATATCGTGATCAGTATAAAAAATGCAAGTATTGTGGCGAAGGTTACGCTGGTAAAATACAGCCAGAGCTTTGAATGAGGTTTTTTATCCGACATGCTTCACCGCCTTATATCCCAGTCCGCGCACCGTCACAATTTCAAAATCCTCACAGTCCCGGAACCGTTCCCGCAGCCGGTTGATATGGGTATTGACTGTGCGTTCATCTGTTTCCGAAAACATTCCCCAGATTTCGTCCATTAACTGCTGCCGGGTAAATATCTTATTGGGATAAGATAACAGCTTGTACAGCAGATAGAATTCCTTTTGCGGAAGGGTGGTTTCCTTCCCGTGAATGGTAACAGTCAGGGCATCGTAATTAAGTACGGTGGAGCCGGCCACAATTTTCTTTTCGCTGGCAATTTTTGCCCGGCGCAAAAGCGCTTCCACCCGAAGAACCAGTTCCTTTACATTGATCGGTTTGATCATATAGTCATCGGTTCCGGAGCGGAATCCCAGCCGGATATCGTCAAACTGATCCTTTGCGGTGATCATCAGAATCGGGAGATCACAGTCTGCTTCGCGCAGCGTTCTGGTCAGTTCATATCCGTCCATATTGGGCATCATAATGTCGGCGACAATTAAGTCAATATAATTCTGATCCATCATTTCCAGTGCGTCCAGGCCGTCGGAAGCCGGAATCGCATGATAGCCGCTGTCTGAAAGAACCGTACAGAACAGTTCCCGCATATCTGCGTTGTCTTCTACCACAAGAATATTGAACATGAAAGCACCTCCGTGATTTTTCTGAATTGTATCATATTTTTATGCGGAATCCATTTTACCACAAAAAGAACACGTCAGGATAAACCGGACAGAGGGATATGGAAAATCCGGATGAACAAAAAATTGTGTTTTTTTCGATTATAGTTATAATAAAGACAGGATAAGCGCAGAAAGCTGTCTGGAAATGAATGGAAAGGACAGGACATGGACATGGCAAAATTTGAAGAACTGCAGAAGGTGGTGGAGGCTCTCCGGGCGCCGGATGGGTGCCCCTGGGACAGAAAGCAGACCCACAGCAGCCTAAAGCCCTGCTGTATCGAGGAGGCTGCTGAAGTCATCAGCGGCATCAATATTCTGGAAAAAACCGGGAATGCTGACAGTCTGAAGGAAGAACTGGGAGACCTTCTGCTGCAGGTGGTGATGCATGCGCAGATTGCAAAAGAGGAAGGGCTCTTTACTATGGATGATGTGATTGAGGGAATCTCACAGAAGATGATCCGGAGACATCCCCATGTATTCGGAGAAGCGGCGGTTTCAGACTCAGGCGAAGTGCTTACACAGTGGGCGGATATCAAGAAGCAGGAGAAGTCCGGGAAGGAATGGATGGATCAGTATCTGCCGGAGGCATTTGCTGAGTCGAAGCAACTAATTGATAAAGCGGCGGAGCGGAAGGCCTGTTCCGGAAAAAAGAGCGGAGATTTTTGAATGATGATAAAGTATTTGCCGAAATGGAGATCTTAATTTGATATGAAGGGAAATAATTCCCTGAACAGCAAAATTTATTGGGCGTTTTGGAAAGCTGTGGTACAATGTAAATCAGAACACTTATTAGAAAATCTTTCCGAAACAAGAGAACGGGCATGAGGGAACGTAAAATTTACTTATGTAAAATTTCAGGACGTTCTGGCAAAAATAAAGTAGAGGGGTGATCAGATATGATTATAAATAAACTTAAATTGGAAAATTTTACGGTTTTTGAAGATCAGCAAATTGAATTTGAACCGGGTATCAATGTGCTTATTGGTGAAAATGGAACTGGCAAAACACATATTTTGAAAGTTTTGTATTCTGCCTGCCAGAGCGTTGATCAAAAAGTATCATTTCCGCATAAGCTTGTTTTGACAATGCTTCCTGACGACTATAAAATTTCACGATTACTTACAAGAAAGCCTGGAAATCGTACTGGTATCATTCGTATTGTGGCCAGTGAAGCAGAGCGGGCACCGGAGAGAGTGCTGAAGGCATCATTTAATGGAAAAACAAAAAAATGGGAAGCAGATGTAACAGGAGAAGGCGGATGGGAAGAATCTTTTCCCGGCCTGAGCAGTATCTTTATTCCTGCTAAAGAAATTTTATCTAATAGCTATAATTTGAATGCTGCAGTTGAAAAAAATAATGTCCGTTTTGATGACACATACCTAGATATTATTAATGCAGCAAAGGTTGACATCTCTGTTGGCAGAAACAGCGATTCTAAGAATGCGATGTTGAGAAGAATTCAGCAAATGACCCATGGTACTGTAGTTTATGACACTAAAAGAGACGAATTCTATTTAAAAAACGGAAGCTCCAGGCAGGAATTTAATCTGGTTGCAGAGGGTATCCGAAAAATGGCGCTTTTATGGCAGCTCGTAAAAAACGGAACATTGGAAAAAGGTTCCATTCTTTTTTGGGATGAACCAGAAGCGAATATCAATCCCACTTATATTTCTGTTATTGTCGAAATGCTTCTTGAATTGCAGCGACAGGGGGTACAAATATTTATTTCTACGCATGACTATATGATTGCAAGCTATTTTGAGGTAAAGAAGCAAAAAGAAGACAGAGTAATCTTCCATTCTTTATCTCACGCTGAAGGAACAGATGTTATTTATTATGATAAATCAAAAACCTTTGATAATTTAAAAAATAACGTTATTATAACTGCATTTAATAACCTGTTGAATGAGATTTATGATCTGGGAGTGTGAGAGTAGATGTCTATAGTGTATATAGAAGAGAATGGCCAATACTCTTTGGATTGTTCGAAAGCAATTTGGTCAACAGATAGAATCCACAGTTATTATCAGGATTCCGACCATCAGTATGGATATATTGGATTTTTATGTGATGTGGATTTTGTTATAGAAAATGAAAAAAATATTTTGTTAGTGGAATATAAAAATGCCAGTATTCCCGGAGCGGCAAATCCGAATGCATTTCGGCCGGAAAATGATAATAAGCTGGATAATGTGGCGAAGAAATTTTATGATTCATTGCACTGGCTCTATTTAAATGGAAAAGACAAGCCTAAAAAGTATATCTATATTTTAGAGTATCCAACGGGAAATTCTTCTTCCAGATTAATGATCCGGAATAAACTGAAAAAGAAGCTTCCGTTTGTGTTGCAGGAAAATTTTGCCACTATGGATCGTAAAATAATTGATGAGGTAAAAGTGGTCGATATTTCAGAGTGGAATGCAGATGAAGAACTTGGAATATACCCGCTTCAGCCAGTTTCATCATCGACTACATAAGGAGCGTATGAAGGATGGCTATTCCCAAATTAAGGACGAAGCGCTTGCTCATGAAGGTGCTTCGCGAAGCACCATTTCAGATATAATATGAAACTGCTTGACTGTAAACAATGTTTATACTGTATATTCCCTGAAAAGGAGGCAGCGGTTGCGCTGGAGAATAATATATGACAATAAAAGAAGCAGAGGAGAGAACCGGACTGGCCCGTTCCAACATTCGTTTTTATGAAAAAGAGGGACTGTTTTGTCCGGAGCGGAACCCACAGAACGGCTATCGGGAATATACAGAAGAAAATATTGAGGACATACGGAAAATAGCGTATCTGCGGACATTGGGAATATCCATCGAAACAATCCGGAAAATCATTCACCATGAAGCGGAATTGGCAGAAGTTGTCCGGGAGCAGGAACAGATTCTGAACAGGCAGATCTCTGATATGGAGAAGGCAAAAGAAATATGCAGACAGATCGCTCTGGATGAAACTGTGGAGTATGATACGCTGCGTATAGAGGATTATACGGCTGATGTGCAGAAATACTGGAGGGATAATGAAAAACTGTTTCGTCTGGATTCCGCGACATTTGTTTCCGCCTGGGGAGGAACGGCGGTATGGGCAGTTATTACGCTGCTGTGCCTGGCGGCTGCAGTTTTTATGTATCCGCATCTGCCGGAACAGATTCCGGTTCAGTACCACAACGGAGAAGTCAGTTCAGAAGCAAAAAAGATTTTTATATTTGCATATCCGGCAGCCTGTGTAATAATCCGGCTGATTTTAAGAGTTTACATCCGGGGCAGGCTGACGGCTCTGGTTCCGGAACAGCCGCGCCGGGATCTGATAACAGACTATCTCAGCAACAGTCTGTGTTTTATCGCATTGTCTGCGGAGATTTTTTCAATCCTGTATTTATATGGATTTGTAAAAAATATTGCGCCGCTTGTTATAGTAGACGCGGCAGTTTTAATGGTTATATTACTGTGCGGAATCAGAAAACAAAAATCAGTTCTTGTATTACATGACTGACTGTGATAATATAATTCCTATAGAAGAACTTCAGGGCAGGGTGACTGGCCTTCGGACATGAAATACCCGAACGGCGAGAAGTCCCGACCGGCGGTACAGCCCGCGAGCGCGCAAGCGTTGATCTGGTGGATCGCATCATGCAGATGTGAGTATTCCAGAGCCGACAGTATAGTCTGGATGGAAGAAGCATTTTATTTTGATTTTTATTTTTATATGGAAATTTTAAATGTGAATGCATAAAAACAGGAACCCTGGGATTTTTCTCAGGGTTTTTTATTTTTCATAAAAAACTGCATTCATATGAAAAAATAAATGCTTCGTGAGGATCGTACTACGTTGTACACTATTACACTTAGCCCGGAAAGTCTCGCTGAGTGTAATATGTGTGCGGAAGAGAGGAAGGATGTTTCATGACAAAAGAAGATTACATGCGCAGAGCGCTGGAACTGGCCCGGCAGGGATCCGGGTATACCAACCCCAATCCCATGGTAGGGTGTGTGGTGGTAAAGGACGGCCGGATCATCAGCGAGGGATACCATGAACGATATGGTGAATTTCATGCAGAGCGGAACGCGCTGACCCGCTGTACGGGAGATCCGACGGGGGCAGATCTGTATGTGACGCTGGAGCCCTGCTGTCACTATGGAAAGACGCCGCCCTGTACAGAGATTATTATTGAGAAAAAAATTGCCCGGGTGTTTGTGGGAAGCATGGATTCCAACCCGCTGGTTGCCGGAAAAGGAGTGGGGATCCTTCAGGATGCGGGAATTGCGGTGGAGACCGGGATTCTGGAAGGGGAATGCAGGAAGCTGAATGAAGTGTTTTATCATTATATGGAAACGGGACTTCCCTTTGTGGTGATGAAATATGCCATGTCCCTGGATGGGAAAATTGCCTGCGCCACGGGAGATTCCAAATGGGTGACCGGAGAAACTGCCCGGAACCATGTGCATCAGCTCCGGAAGCAGTACATGGGAATTATGGTGGGAATCGGAACGGTTCTGGCTGATGATCCCATGCTGAACTGCCGGGTGGCTGAGGGGGCGGATCCGGTACGGATTGTCTGCGACAGCCATCTGCGGATTCCGCAGGAATGTCAGCTGGTGCGCACCGCTCATGAAATACCGACAATTGTTGCCTGTACAGAAAATACATTTGAGTCTCCGGGGCAGCAGGACAGGATCCGCAGTCTCAGAGACGCCGGCGTGCAGATTATACCCACCAGCGGCGCTCATGGGGTGAATCTGAGGGCGCTGATGAAGGAACTTGGAGCAAAAAAGATTGACAGTGTACTGCTTGAGGGCGGAGGAACCCTGAATTCGTCGGCGCTCAGCGAGGGAATTGTCAGTAAAGTCTGCGCCTATATTTCCGGCAGGCTGATCGGCGGCATGGATGCTCCGACACCGGTTTCCGGGGTGGGAGCGAACCGGATGTCTGAGGCGGTTCATCTGAAGGATATGCAGATTGAATGTCTTGAAGAAGATTTTCTGATCAGCGGATATCCGGTATATGAAGAATAGGATTTGTGAGAGCGCTGGAACTGTCATAAGAACAGGAAGGAAGGTGAAAAGATGTTTACTGGTCTGGTGGAAGAAGTAGGAACAATTCAGGGGATTCGCCGGGGGCGGCGTTCCTGTGTGCTGACCATCGGCTGCCGGGAGGTGCTGAAGGGGGCGAAAACAGGGGACAGCATAGCTGTCAACGGAGTCTGCCTGACTGTGACTTCTGTGGGAAGCGGCTGTTATACAGCGGATGTTATGGCTGAAACTATGGATCGCAGTTCTCTGGGGCGGCTTTCTCAGGGCGACCGGGTGAATCTGGAGCGGGCTATGCCGGCGGACGGCAGATTCGGCGGACATATTGTGTCGGGACATATTGACGGTACCGGGACCGTGCAGCGAATCGAGGCGGATGATAATGCGGTCTGGTTTACGGTTGGAGCGGAGCCGGGTCTCCTTCGCTATATTGTGGAAAAAGGGTCTGTTGCCATTGACGGAATCAGTCTGACAGTGGCTTATGTGGATGAGGAGTGTTTCCGGGTTTCTGTCATTCCCCATACACGGCAGGTAACGGCGCTTCAGGACCGTCAGGTGGGAGATCCTGTGAATCTGGAATGTGATATTATCGGAAAATATGTGGAAAAGCTGCTGACTCATCCTCAGCAGCCCAGAAAGGAAGAAAAGAAAGAAAGCCGCATTACAGAAAAGTTTTTAAGACAGTGCGGGTTTTAAATAAACATAGAACAGTAATGAGGAAAGGTGGTTTATAAAATGGCAAGGAAAGTAGGAACTGTAGAGGAAGCGCTGGAAGCGATCCGCCGGGGAAAGGTCGTGCTGGTGATCGATGATCCGGACAGAGAAAATGAGGGGGATCTGGTCTGCGCGGCTGAATTTGCCACGCAGGAGAATGTAAATCTTATGGCAAGTGAGGCAAAGGGGCTGATCTGTATGCCCATGAGCGGTGAATTATGCGATAAGCTGGAGCTGGAGCAGATGGTAACAAATAATACAGACAACCACTGTACTGCTTTTACGGTTTCCATTGACCATGTGGATACGACAACCGGTATTTCAGCCGCTGAACGCTCTTATACTGCGCTGAAAGTTGTTGAGGACGATGCAAAGCCTTCAGATTTCCGCAGACCCGGGCATATGTTTCCCCTTCGGGCAAAGGAAGGCGGCGTGCTTGTCCGGGACGGGCATACGGAGGCAACTGTGGATCTGTGCCGGCTGGCCGGCTTAAAGCCCTGCGGACTCTGCTGTGAAATCATGCGGGAGGACGGCACTATGATGCGGACGACGGAGCTGCTGGAGTTTGCGGAGCGTCTGGATCTGACTGTGACAACAATTGCGGATCTGATTGAGTACCGCATGAGAAATGAGAGTCTGGTTCATCGGGAGGCCACGGCAAAGCTGCCGACAAAGTACGGAGAGTTCACAATTCATGGATACAAAAATCTGGTGAATGGCGATCATCATGTGGCTCTGGTAATGGGAGATGTGGCTGACGGCGAACCGGTGCTGTGCCGGGTACATTCTGAGTGCCTGACCGGCGACGTGTTCGGATCCGAGCGCTGTGACTGCGGAGAGCAGCTGGATCAGGCTATGAAGGCGATTGCCCGGGAAGGCCGGGGCGTACTGCTTTATCTGCGCCAGGAGGGCCGGGGGATCGGTCTGATTAACAAGCTGAAGGCTTATGAGCTCCAGGAAAAGGGGTATGATACGGTAGATGCCAATATTAAGCTGGGATTCCCGGCGGATATGCGGGAGTATGGAATCGGGGCCCAGATTCTCTGCGATATCGGCGCGAAACGGCTGCGCCTTCTGACCAACAATCCGAAGAAGATTACAGGTCTGGCCGGATACGGCATTACCATTGAAGAGCGTGTCCCTATTCAGATCAAGGCGCAGAAGTTTGATTATTTCTATCTGAAAACAAAACAGGACAGAATGAATCATATGACGGACTATAAATAAATTGAAAGGAAAAGGAGAGTCATTATGAGAGTATTAGAAGGAAAAGTTGTTGCGGAAGGTATGAAGATCGGGATTGTGGCGTCCCGTTTCAACGAGTTCATTGTTTCCAAGCTGATCGGCGGGGCGCAGGATGCTCTGATCCGTCATGGCGTCAGCGATGATGACATTGATCTGGCATGGGTTTCCGGTGCGTTTGAGCTTCCCATTGTGGCAAAAAAGATGGCGGAATCAGGGAAATATGATGCGGTTCTCTGTCTGGGGGCTGTGATAAAGGGGGCCACCAGCCATTATGATCTGGTCTGCGCTGAAACAAGCAAGGGAATCGCAGCCGTTGGGCTGCAGACCGGCGTTCCCACGCTGTTCGGCGTTGTGACTACAGATAATATAGAACAGGCGATTGAGCGTTCCGGTACCAAAGCCGGAAACAAGGGATATGATGTGGCATGCTCCGCTATTGAAATGGTAAACCTGATGAAAAATATGTAATTGATTTTTCGTATTTGAATGTTTTGCGCATGTACCGGGCGGAACTGTTACGATTTTTCGAAAAATAACAAAACCGGCAGGACTGTATTTGCGGATCGATAAGTGCAGTCCTGTCGGTTTTTTGTGTGTATTCCTGCCCGCGGAGGTCTGATTCCAATTCCGGAGCTGTCACAAAAAGCGCAGAATTACAAACTGACGGGATGTGACATCTCTGTGACAACTTTATACTATAATGAATTCCTGGAATTCCGCATATTTGGAAAGGAAATATTCTGACAGATATGTTATGATATTACAAAAGAAAAGCAAGGAGAGGTCTTATGATAAATATCTTAATTGTGGAGGATGACGCCGCAATTTCCAATCTGATAAATCTGAATCTTACGGCGGAGGGGTATCACTGCACCTGCGCCTATGACGGAAAAGAGGGGGCTAATTATATAGAGAATAATGTTTATGATTTAGTGCTCCTGGATATCATGCTTCCGGTGATTAATGGATATGAACTGCTGGAATATATAAAGCCCACGGGGACGCCGGTCATTTTCCTGACGGCAAAGGGCGATTTGAAGGACCGGGTGAAAGGGCTGAAGCTGGGAGCAGATGACTATGTTGTAAAGCCGTTTCAGATCGGGGAACTGCTGGCAAGGGTAGAAGCGGTGCTGCGCCGTGTGCGGAAAAACAATCAGATGCTCTGTTTTGCGGATCTTGTGATTAATATGGAGTCCCGGCAGGTACAGAAGGCCGGAAAAAATGTGGATCTTACCATGAAAGAGTTTGATCTCCTGGTGGAACTGGTGAGAAATAAAAATATTGCGCTTTATCGGGACCGGCTTTATGAGAAGGTCTGGCGGGAACCCTTTGTGGGAGAGACGAGGACTCTGGATACCCATATTCAGAGATTAAGAAAGAAACTGGGAATGGAGAACCAGATTAAGACCGTATTTCGAATCGGATACCGGCTGGAAGAATAGTATTTTATCTTCCGGATCCATTTCAGGAGAGGAGGGGAGAGCCATATGCGGCTGGTTGCGAAAATTTTTCTCAGTGTAATGGCGGTATTCAGTGTGGCCTTTCTGTTTGCCGGATATTTTCTGCTGTCTCATTCCCTGGAAACCAGCGTGCAGCGGGAACTGAAATTTGCTCTGCGTCAGTACCAGTTTGATAAGTTTTCTGTGCAGTCAGATCTGATTGCCAATGAGAATCAGTTTAACAGTCTTATGGAAAATGATAACCGCGGCCCCGAATCTTATCTGAAAGAGCTGAGTCAGTCTGTGGAGGAGCCTATCTGTCTGCGGTCGGAGGATGGAGCCGTGTTGTATTCCGGAAGCAGTGTTTTTGAGGATCTTCCGTTTGAAGATCTGTCTGAGGGGGAGACAACCTATCAGGTAGTGTATGAAGACGGAGCCTGCTATATTCTGGTAGGCGGATGCATTGCGCTGTCAGAGTACAATCTGGATTTTGTGACTCAGACAGATATCACATCGGTGATCGAGCAGCAGAATATACTGAAGCGGTATTTTCTGAACTGTCTTCTTCTGGCCATGGCAGCTGCTATGGCGCTGGTTCTGGTGATTTCTGTTCTTCTTACCAGACCGTTGGAGAAAATGGCTGCCGCTGCGGATCGGATTGCAGGGGGCAGCTATCATGAACGTCTGGATATCCGGCAGAGGGGAGAGGTAGGCGATCTGGCAAAGAGTTTTAACCGGATGGCCGCCGCAGTGGAGGACAAGGTGATTGAACTGAAGGATGAAGTGCAGCGGAAGGAAGATTTTGTGGCAAATTTCGCGCATGAGCTGAAAACTCCCATGACGTCTGTCATTGGTTATGCAGATATGCTGTATCAGAAGGATCTTTCCAGAACCGAGGTAAAAGATGCGGCCTGGTATATCTGGAATGAGGGTATGCGCCTGGAGGCTATGGCTTTGAAAATGATGGATCTGACCGTGCTGAATCATCAGGAGATTCCGCTGGTGGATATTCCGGCCGATGAGTTTCTGGAAGATGCGGTTCACGGGCTGGAGACGGCTCTGCAGGCGGAGGGAATTGTTCTGGAGTTCCGGGGAGACGCTGCCTATATACAGGTGGATTATGATCTGATGAAAACTGTGCTTTTAAATCTTATTGATAACGCCAGAAAGGCAGACTGCAGCAGGATCTTTCTGGAGGGCAGCAGGAAGGACAGGGAGTATCATATTACGGTGTCAGACGATGGAAAGGGAATTCCTGAGGAGGAGATTTCGAGGATTACAGAAGCTTTTTATATGGTGGATAAGTCCCGTTCCCGAAAACAGCACGGCGCCGGGCTGGGGCTCAGTCTGGTCAGCAGGATTGTGGAACTGCATCATGGAAAGCTCCTGATTGAGAGTGTTCTGGGAGAGGGGACCACTGTCCGTGTCATCCTGCCGTGCTGCGACAGGCAGGATGAACTTTCAGAGAAAGGAGAGCGTTTATGAACAGCGGGAAAAAAGAAAAGAAGCTGAAAACCCGTGTGCTTTCCTTTATCGGAATTCTGGCAGGATGCCTGATGATTTTTGCGGGATACTGGATTATGCAGCAGATGCTGGAAAAACGGCAGAATAAACTGCTGTCTCAAAACGGCAGTCTGAGTACGTCCAAAGAGGATCTGGCGGATGCGGAGGAAGAGGAGAGCCGCTCCAAACTGACAGAGGATGAGCTGGAGGATATTCTGCTCAGAGATTATATAGCGGTTGATATAGTTCCCCATGAGCCCTACGGATGGCAGATGACGATGCAGGAGGCTATGGAAACCGGACAGACCTGGGTGGAATCTTTTTGCACGGCATATGATTTTCCGGAAGAAGGCAGTATTCTGCAGTTTGAGGAAATGTCGGCGCAGCTCTGTACGAGAGAAATGGGAAAAGAAGACTATGTGAATGAATCAATTGTATCGGGGTACGGAACCGGTTCAGCAGAGATAAGAGCATGGATGAGTGATATGGACTGGGGAGAGCGGCTTGCGGAAAGCATGTACGGATACTGGGATATTTCATTTTCGGCCAATGGTATTAACGTTAATCTGCAGATCAATGCTGTCAGCGGCCAGGTGCTGCAGGTTCGGATAGAAACGGATCCGTATGAGACCGATGAGTATTTTGACGCTATGGAAAAGCTTTCCGAACTGAAGATATTAGAGAACTTTGTAGATTCTTTTGGGTTTGGAAGCGGTTATCAGACGGAAGGTACAGACAATCGTTATGAAATGACTTATCCGGGGCAATTCGTCTTTTTTGCGGAAAAAACTGTTTATCCGGAGGAGGAAGATCTGCAGTGGGATGAATACATAGGATGTTCTTTCGTGATGGGAGCGGAAACGGATCGTATACAGGAGGAAGAGTAAAAAGAAAAAGGGATTCTGTCTCAGCAGATGCCGGAAATCGGAGGCGCTGCAGAGACAGAATCCCTTTTTCTTTGTGTAAATGTTCAAACCGTAAGTTACAAAGCGGCATATTACAATTGAAACAGCGGAATAAGCTGATCTGCCGATGCCAGGATCACGGCAGCCTTTTCTGCCACATCGGGAGAGGGCTGCTTCAGATCCGGAATACAGACTGCCGGTATTCCCGCCGCTGCCGCGGCACGAATACCATTTTCCGAATCCTCAAGAACCAGTGCGTCGGCCGGGGAAAACTGTCCCCGGGCACAGGCGGCCAGGAAAATATCGGGATTCGGCTTGCTGCGGGACACCTCATCTCCGCCTATGATGTAGGAAAAGAAGCTGTCCAGTTCTGCCAGAGTCAGATATTGCTCCACATAAATATGCATGGTGGAGGATGCCACACAGCATACGACTCCGTGCATCCGGAACCATTTCAGAAGTGTCCGGATGCCGGGTTTGACATCCGGGCCGAATGCGTCGATGTGCGCGTTGACAGCAGCCCTGGCTTTTCTGGAAATCTCGTCTGCAGGATAATCCGGGCCGTACAGAGAAAGAAGCTTGTCCTTTAACTGGGTCCCCGCCATCCCGACTGTCTGCAGATAATCTTCTTTCCGGGCCGGATAACCGTAAGCTTTCAGGATCTTATGTTTTTCTGTCATAAAAAGACGCTCTGTATCAAAGATAAGACCGTCCATATCAAAAATGGCAAGCCTGGGTAATTTCAGCATATGATCTCTGTTCCTTACAGTCTGTACGGGTTTTCACGGATAAATCGATATTCCGCCACGGACCGGTCAAAGCCCTTGATGTGTGTGTAAAGCCAGTCGATGACCTGATTCTGCACAAGATTTATAAACTCGGGAGACTGGGTGCGGCCAAGCATCTGTTCCATTGCGGCTACAGTCTGTTTGAACTCAGCATGTTTTGCCTTATGCTCTTTGATGCCGGGATAGCTGATCTCTTCCTGAAACTTCTCTTCTGCCTCAAAATGGAAATTTACATAGTCAGAAAGATATTTCAGCATTTCGGAGGCTTCCTCCGCACCGTTTTCCTTTTCACAGGCAGCAAGCAGGTTATTGATTTTGTCGATCAGTTCCCGATGCTGTGAATCAATCATTTCATTTCCGGTGATTAAGTTGTCGTCAAATTCTGCTCTCATAGTAGATTTCTCCTTTTGCACGTTACATATTGTCTGCGTTTATTGTAACGCAAATATTCTCCGGAAACAATAAAAGATTATCAAAAATTGGGACAGAATACAGTAAAAAAGCAGGCTGCCGCATTTGAAACGGAAGCCTGTATGGTTTTATTGTTCCATCTGTTTTCCAAGGAAGCCGGCTGCTGTCTGCACCAGTTTTTCCTGAACGGCGCCGGAGGTCTCTTTATCTTCCTGGCTGCAGAGAATAACGGCGCCGATGGCGTCTCCTTCACTGATAATGGTGCTGATTGCCTGTGTCTGATAGTCGGCGCGGTCGTCCAGAGTGATTTTTACAAAGCTTTTATCGTTTTTTGCGGAAACATGGTGGCTGCGCTCTTCGATGATAGATTCCAGCTGCTGACTGATCGGTTTTCCATCGTAATCTTTCCTGCCGTTTCCCGCGGCGGCAATGATGTGATCCCGATCACTGATGCAGACCAGGCAGCCCATGGTCTGCGCAATGCTTTCTGCGTATTGACCGGCAAAAATTCCCAGTTCCCCGATGGGCGAGTATTTTTTTAATATGATTTCCCCTTCACGGTCCGTAAAAATTTCCAGCGGGTCACCTTCACGGATCCGCAGCGTGCGCCGGATCTCCTTGGGAACCACCACACGGCCCAGATCATCTATTCGTCTCACAATGCCTGTTGCTTTCATGCTATATTCCTCCATTTTACAGTGCTTTCATTATCTTCATATTTTGGATAAATGTAGTATCTGTAGAATGGGAGGATTTATACACCTTTAAAAACAGAATCATATTTGGTAAAATATATGCATAAGCAAAATACTGCGGCAGGACGGATTAATGAAATGCAGTATGAATGATAAATTCAGGAGGAAGGATTTATGGGACTATTTGGAAAGAAAAGAAAACTGGTAACAATTGATGAGATTATCGGGCGGGCGAGGAATCTGAGCCTGTCTCTTCAGGAAGTTTATCAGTCGGGCAGAGGAGATGATTTCAGCGCAAGACGTAAGATATTTGAGGACAGTGGAATACATGAGTATTCGCGGGGACATTTATATAGCAATGTAAATGAGATGGACAAATCTTCTCTGGAAATCTGTGTGAAAGAAGTGTTCGGACGTATCATTTCGATCAGAGAAAACCGGAAGGCGCCAATCCCCGTCGATGATGCGGATACGGTGTCCGTATTAGTGTTTCAGGGGTATGACCGGGAGGCATCACTGACATTTAAGGTCAGTGTGGAGGCGCCCAGGAGAAAATGGGCGAAGGTTTACGGAAATTTGCAGAAAGGAGACCAGTTTTTGCTGGACGGACCGGCGAAGCTGGAGTACTCGTATTCTCCTGAGGGGGTGAAAACCTTTTTTGAATGCCCGCATCAGATGGAGGAATCTTTTATGAGCTTTCATCTGAAGATTTATCTGTAATCTGAAAATGTGCAGATCGTAAAAAGGATCAGCCTCACTGCAGCCGTTTTTTGGCAGTGAGGCTGATCCTTTTCGGCAATTATGTTCTGGAATTATACGCAGAGACTAATCTTCTGAAACAAATGAAATGGAAGCGTCCGCCGGAAGGGCGAGACTGCATTCGGCCTCAATACATTTCAGAATGCCGTTTATTACGGGACAGGCTGCGTGTACGGGGAAATGTTCTCCGGCATAGTCATAGAACACGCCCGTTCCCGGTCTGGTCAGACAGACCTCGATGGGATCGAAGGTGTTTCCCAGATCTTCCATCATTTTGCGGATGCTTTCGCAGCCGGAAGCTACTTTTACAACAGCTTCCTCACCGTCTTCTGATTCTGCGGTTATACTCGTCACAAATCCGCAGACGCCCGGATTTACTTTTACTTTTGTCATTTATACGGCCTCCTTTCTGTTTTGAATATCTTATCGGGTCAGTTTTTTCATCCAGGTATATTTCCGGAAATGAATAAATGTGGGAACGCATTTAAAGATCTGATCCGACTGAATGATGAGAACCACCAGCGGTACCGGAAGCTTCCACCAGAATGCCGCCATAAAAGACAGAGGCATTACAATGCACCAGGTACTGATCATATTCATCTTCATGGTGAATTTTGCGTCGCCGCCGCCCTGGATCAGTCCGAAGCTGACCGGCATCTGATAGGACATGGTCATCATGATAAAGCCCATGATAACGATCAGGGTCAGCGCCAGATCAGTGGCGGCAGCATCCAGATTATATAAGGAAAGAAGCGGTTTGCGCAGAGCGATCAGCGCCAGTCCCAGACAGACGCCGATGGCTACGTCAATGACTGAGATAGTGCGGGCTTCCTGTTTGATTTCGCGCAAATTACCCCGGCCAATGGCATTTCCGATCAACACAGCTGAAGTGGCGGACATGGCCAGAACCACTACCTTCAGGTATTGGTAGAAGGTGGTTGCCACAGAGTTCGCTGCAATGGCGTCTGCGGAAAGATGCCCCAGAATCGCGGTCTGCATGGGAACCGATACGCCCCAAAGTACCTGCGATATCATGATGGGAATGTAAACCTTTGTGTAATCCCGTTTCAGTTCACGGTTATACCGGAACAGATCTTTGTGAAACAGATTCAGTTTTTTATCAACCTTTGCTATGTAGATAATAACAATCAGGAGTTCTACAATACGTGCGATCAGGGTACTGATGGCAGCACCGCGGATACCCAGCTGCGGGAAACCCAGCTTGCCGTAGATCAGCACATAATTGCCGAACGCGTTGATTCCCAGTGAAACAATGGAGGTATAGAAAGCAATGTTGACAGTTCCCACTGCTCTTAAAGCGGCCATCAGGATATTGCTGATGATGAACAGGGCAAAGGTCCACATAACAATCAGCAGGTAAGCCTTTCCTTCTGCAATGATTTCCGGAGAATTTGTGAAAATATGCAGGACCTGTTCCGGAAAGAAGCCGCAGATGGCAATGATCACGAAACTGACAATAATACCCAGCTTTAAAGCAATACCTGTCAGCGTACGGATCGGCTGCAGTTTTTTCTGGCCCCAGTACTGGGATGTAATCGCCACCAGAGTATTTCCGATGGACAGGGCAAACTGATCCACCATGAAGAAAACCTGGTTTACAGTGGCTGCTCCGGACAGAGCTTCCTGGCTGAGACGGCCCAGCATGATATTGTCGATCATATTGACACTGTAAGTGACAACATTCTGCAGCGCTACGATGAGCAGCATGCTGAACAGGGTCTTGTAAAAGGTTTTATCTTTTGTGAAAAATGATTCTTTTACAGCTTCCATTTTGGTTTCCCCCTATACTGTTTCTGAATTAAAAAGGAGGGTTGTCGATGAATTTCCCCTTTTTTTCCTACCTATATTATATATTATAGTTTCTATTCGGAAAACCGCAAGAAGTTACTCTTTGGTCAAAAGATTACTGTTTGGTCATTATAAAATCTCCCCTTTGCGCATCGGTTCGGGAAGGGTATAAAAAATCATATGGATAAACCGTTTACAGGAAATGGGAGGAAAACTACCGGATTATGGATGCGATTATGTCGCATACGGACATTACTATTACCTGTATTGTTGATAATGATCAGGCTCATGCGGACAGGATCAGGCAGCAGATCGGAGATGCCGTATTCAGGAGCCCGGATAAAAAGAAAAAGCTCAGGAGACACCGTAAGGAGAACTCCCCGGTAACCGCAGAGCCGCAGATGGCGGTGGTAAAGGGCGGGGATATTTATATCGAACCGATTGCATAAGGTCTTAAGTCAGAACAGATGCGGCATTTCATGTGAATGGAGGACAGTGTAAAATGGGCGAAGTGATTGTAATCACCTCCGGCAAGGGCGGCGTCGGAAAAACGACATCTACAGCGAACATCGGTACCGGCCTTGCTCAGTTACATAAGAAAGTTGTGATGATTGATACGGATATCGGTCTGCGCAATCTGGATGTGGTCATGGGACTGGAGAACCGCATAGTATATAATCTGGTGGATGTGGTAGAAGGAAACTGCAGGATCCGTCAGGCGCTGATCAGAGATAAGAAATACCCGGAGCTGTATCTGATTCCGTCTGCACAGACCAGAGACAAGTCGGCGGTGACACCTCAGCAGATGAAAAAGCTGACAGAGGAATTGAAAGAAGAGTTTGATTACATATTGCTGGATTGTCCTGCAGGTATTGAGCAGGGATTCCAGAATGCCATCGCCGGAGCAGACCGCGCTATCGTTGTGACAACGCCGGAGGTGTCGGCAATTCGCGATGCAGACCGGATTATTGGCCTTCTGGAATCCAATCAGATCGGCCGGGTGGAACTGATGGTCAACCGTCTGCGCATGGAACTGGTCCGGCGCGGAGAGATGATGTCTGTGGAGGATGTGTGTGAGATTCTTGCCGCTCCTCTGATCGGGGCAGTGCCGGATGATGAAAATATTGTAGTATCCACCAACCGGGGAGAGCCTCTGGCGGGAGCAGACTGTCCGGCGGGACAGGCTTATCACAATATTGCCAGGAGGGTGACCGGAGATCATGTAGATCTGATGAATCTGGAGGAAAAGAAAGGTATTTTCGGCAGATTCCGAAAACATTCCCGGAAAAAATAGGAGGCTTTGTCATGGGATTTTTTAGTTTCTTAAAAAAGAAGCATTCCGGTGATCAGGCAAGGGACAGATTGAAGCTTCTGCTGGTTGCGGATCGGGCAAACTGCTCGCCGGAGGTGCTGGAAATGATTCGGAATGACCTGATACAGGTGATTTCCAAGTATGTTGAGATTGATACAGAAGAACTGGAAATACAGATTACACAGATAAAGGACAGGAACGGAAAGGATATGGTTCCTGTCCTTTTTGCCAATATACCGATTCATGGGATGAACTGTCATTATAAACAGGTGATCTGATCACCCTGGTATTGTGTATTTGAACAACAAATAATCTCATAATGTTTGAATTGTTGCAAAATTTCATAATATATCAAAAATAATCACAATTCAATGACATTTTTGCCCGAAATGTGGTATACTTAAACCAGACAGTTAAGTTTTGGCTAAAGGAGGGACGAAATGTTTGAAAAAGGGGATTATGTTGTTTACGGGAGTAAAGGCGTCTGCCTGATCTGGGATATTGCTCCTGTGGATCTGCCCGGGGTGGATAAGAACCGGCTTTATTATATTATGCATCCGGTTCAGGACAGCAGCGGAACGGTTTATCTGCCGACGGACAGTAAGAAGGCAGTGATCCGCAGAGTGATGTCAGAGCAGGAGGCGCGTCAGCTGATTGATGAAATTCCGCAGATCGAGCAGTTATGGGTTTCGGATGACAGAAAGCGGGAAGCCAGCTACAAAGAGGCCATGCGTTCCTGCAGCAGCCGGGCCTGGGTCAGCATTATAAAGGCGTTATACCTGCGGAAATGTGAACGGGTGGCAGCGGGCAAGAAAATTACTGCCCTGGATGAGCGGTATCTGAAGGCCGCAGAACAGGAATTGTACGGTGAATTATCTGTTGCCCTTGGGATTCCAAAAGAAGAAATGCAGTCTTATATTCACGATTATATAGAAAAAAAACGGAAAAAAGTGTAAAACTTAAGAATTTATACGCAAAAATTTAAAAAATCGTCAAAGTAATATGATATAATTACCTATCATTTATTTTGGCGGTTTTTTTATTCCGCCCTCCGTTTTACAAATATATGTTTTAACGGTATAATGTGAACACCTGGCGAATGCAGGCTGAGCGCGGCATGAGCCTGGTGGACACAGCAGAACAGGAAAGTATGATTGAAAGCGAGAGGATTTTTATGTCGAAGAAAAAGAAACAGATAAAATCTCATGTAAAACGTCTGAAGCTTCAGCAGCAAAAACATCCGGTCAGTCAGGAAAAATACAGGAAAAAGCTCCGGATTGCCAGGAGAAAAGATTTCTTCCGGAATTTCTGGAAAACCGTTGGAGTGATTGCGATTCTGCTGGCAGCCCTGTTTATTGCAGCCAATCTGTTAATGTATAAGAAAACCGGAGAGACGGTGATGAGCTGTGCCAGAGAAGCGAAGCAGATTGTGGAGGCCAGTACGGAGGATGATTTTAAACTGGCTCAGCCGACACATATTTACAGTGACGACGGGACAGAGATTGCCGAACTGGCGGAGGATGAGGATGGCAGCTATCTGACCTATGATGAGATTCCATCAGATATTGTCAATGCGTTTGTGGCGGTGGAGGATCGTACCTTCTGGAGTAATTCCGGTGTGGATTATAAGGGGATTCTGCGTGTGTGTCTGAATTATGTGAGAACGAGAGGCGAGGTGGCAGAGGGCGCCAGTACCATTACGCAGCAGCTGGCCAGGGGCACGTATCTGACAAATGAGAAGACCATGCTCCGTAAAATTAAGGAGATTTTTATTGCCAGAGAGCTGACGAAGAAATATTCCAAGGAACAGATTATGGAGTTCTACTGCAATACCTGCTGTTTTGCCAATGGAATTTACGGTGTGGAGGACGCGGCCCAGACTTATTTCGGAAAGTCTGTTTCAGAACTGACTTTATCTGAAATGGCATATATCTGTGCTATTCCCAACCGTCCGGAATACTATAACCCCTTAAAACAGCCGGAGAATGCGGTTACACGCCGGGACAAGATTCTGGAAGATATGGTGGAATGCGGATTTATTCAGCAGTCAGCATGTGATGAGGCGAAGGCCCAGACGATTACTGTGGCCTCAGTGGAGGAAGATGATACCTTTTATAATTACGAAGTAACCTACGCGATTAATTGCGCGGTTCGGTATCTGATGAAGCTGGATGGATTTGAGTTCAAATATACATTTGATACGCAGGATGAGTATGAAGAGTATAATAGCCAGTATGATGAGGCTTATGCGCAGGCGCGGCATGAGCTGTATACCGGAGGATATGAGATTTACACAACGATGAATCTGACGGCGCAGAAAGAACTTCAGTCGATTGTGGATGAAGAGCTGGCGTTCAGCGATACTACAACAGAAGACGGTACTTACGAACTGCAGGGGGCTCTGACGGTTATTGATAATGAGACAGGAAAAGTGGTGGCGATGATCGGCGGCCGTTCACAGGAAAATAACAGTAACGTTTATTCTCTGAATCGTGGTTTCCAGGGCTACGCGCAGCCGGGAAGTTCCTTTAAGCCGCTGGTAGTTTATGCGCCGGCTCTGGAGGAGGGATATTCCTCGACCTCTACTTTGAGAGAGATCGATGTGGATTCGGCAAAAACAAAAAGTATAGCAGAGATTTCTGAGATGTCTGGTACGCAGTTTTCTTTGCGCAGTGCAGTGGAAAACAGTAAGAACGGATGTGCTTACTGGCTGATGAGCAAGATTACTCCGCAGACTGGTCTGTCTTATGTGCAGGATATGCAGTTTACGAAAATTGTCCCGGGAGACAATAATATGAGTACAGCTTTGGGAGGACTGACCTACGGAACCACAACTGTGGAGATGGCCAATGCTTACAGCACTCTGGCAAATCATGGAGAATATACTCAGACAGACTGTATTGAAGCGATTTATGATTCCAATGGAAATGATATCTATGAGCAGCCGGGGACAAAGACTGTATACAGCAGATCAGCAGCAGATGAGATGACAGATATCCTTACGGGAGTTTTAAAGAGAGGAACCGCCAGACGGGTTGGCTGGTACAGCAATTCAGATATTGCAGCGGCCGGCAAGACCGGTACGACCAATGATAATGTGGCAGGATGGTTTTGCGGGTACACCCCTTATTATACTATATCGGTATGGGTTGGATGTGATCAGTGGAAGCATGTGACCGGTCTGGAGGGCGGCAGCTATCCGCTGTCTATCTGGAATGCGGCTATGCTGTACATGACAGAAGACTGCGAGGCAGCAGATTTTGACCTGGAGGGCAGTTATTCACAGTCTTCGGATACAACAGAGGATCAGCAGACAGAAGATACAACGGAGGATCAGCAGAATACCGGTGATACCCAGACCAATACCGGAGATCAGACAACAAACACGCCGTCGGAGTCTACTCCGAATGTGGATGGGGATACAGGAACGACAATTCCAGGAGATGTTCCAAATACAGACACACCTTCGGATTCCGGTTCCGGAACAGAGACTCCTGATACAGGAGGGGGATCAGGAAACGGCTCCCAGGGCGGATCGGATAATGGTTCCGGCGGAGGTTCTCAGGGCGGATCGGGTGAAGAGGATTCAAATTCCTCCGGTTCCGGCGGCAATGGCGGCAGTTCTCAGACCTCCGGGGGCGGAACCGCAAATCAATAGAACAGAAAAATAACCGTGAAACGGGAGGACAGTTTGATTATGGAAGAAGCATATGAAGTAAAAAAACTGGATCAGCCGGTACGGTGGATAGTGGAGGTGCCTGGTTCGAAGAGCATTACGAACCGGGCGCTTCTCATTGCCGCACTGACCGGCGGAAAGGTGGAGCTGAACGGAGTTTTATTCAGTGATGATTCCAGGTATTTCCTGAACGCTCTGAAGGCGCTGGGGTTTCGGGCAGATATCCGGGAAGAACAGAAACAGGTACTCCTGACCGGCTGCGGGGGAGATATTCCCCGCAGTGAGGGAGAGGTCTATGTGGGAAGTGCAGGAACGGCGGCCCGCTTTCTCACTGCCATGCTGGGGGTGGCGGAAGGAACTTACGTGATTCAGGCATCTCCCCAGATGCAGAAACGGCCCATGAGACCGCTGTTTGAGGCTCTGCTTTCTCTGGGAGCAGAGATTGAATGGATGGGAGAGGAATGGCATCTGCCGGTACGGATAATCGGAGCCGGAGTGACGCGGACGGCCAGGAGCGAGACAGTTCTGGAACTGGATATCAGCGAGAGCACGCAGTTTCTGAGCGCGTTTCTGCTGATTTCGCCCATGTTTGCCGGAGGACTGCGGATTCATATTACCAGCCGGAAGACGGACGGGTCTTATATACGGATCACCCGGAAAATGATGGAAGATTTCGGTGTGAAGGTCCTCTTTGACGGAACTGACTATGTAACCGAATCCGGGGCTGTCTATGAAAGGGCAGAATATCAGATCGAACCGGATGTGTCGGCAGCCTGCTATTTTTATGGGGCGGCGGCTGTCACGGGGGGATATGCGAAGGTGAGGCATGTTCACAGTGACGGGATGCAGGGAGATCTGAAGTTCCTTGATGTGCTCAGGAAGATGGGCTGTGAGATCCGGGAAGAGGCAGACGGAATCGCCGTCTCGGGACCGGAGCCGGGGCATTTGCACGGCATAAATGTGGATATGAATGATTTTTCCGATCAGGCGCTGACTCTGGCGGCGATTGCTCCCTATGCAGGGGAACCGGTGGAAATACGGAATATCGCCCATATCCGCGGACAGGAATCGGACCGGATCCATGCGATTGTGTCGAATCTGACTCTGGCGGGGATTGCCTGTGAAGAGTACCCGGACGGCGTGCGGATCGAGCCGGGACAGCCCGGGAACTGTCGGATCAGCACTTTTGAGGATCACCGGGTAGCCATGGCTTTTTCTGTAATGGGACTCGGCGCGGAGGGGATTGTGATTGAAAATCCCGGCTGCTGCCGGAAAACTTTTGAGAATTATTTTGATATACTGGATCATCTGACCGGTAAGCGGTGACCTGTGCCGGTGCAGACGGAATACGTGGAGGATGAAACATGAAGCTGGGAGTTGTGATGGAGGGCGGCGCCAGCAGGACGATTTTTTCCTGCGGCGTCACCGATGTCTTTATGGATGAGAATATTTATCCCGATTATCTGATCGGAGTATCCGCAGGGATTGCCTACGGCGTATCCTACGCGTCGGGGCAGAGAGGCAGAAATGAGGATTTTACCCGGAAATACATGAATGATAAACGCTATATGGGAATGCGCTATCTTCTGGATCCGAAAAAGCGCTGCTACTATAATCTGGAATTTGCATTCGGCGAAGTGCCCAATAAACTGGTGCCCTTTGATTATGATGCTCTGGCGCATTATCCGGGACGGGTGGTGGCAGCCGTTACCAATATCCGGACCGGGAAAGCGGAGTACTTTGATATTCCGCCCTATGAAAAGCATTGGGAAACAACAATTGCAAGTTGTTCGATTCCGGTGCTTTTCCCGCCGGTAAAGCTGGGGAAGAATTATTATCTGGACGGCGGACTGGCGGATCCGGTTCCCTATAAAAAAGCCCGGGAGGAGGGCTGTGATAAGATCATTGTCATTCTGACCCGGCAGCGGGAGTACATAAAAGAGCGGGAAAGAGGAACTGTGATGGTAAATTATATTTATCATAAATATCCGAGGATTGTAGAGTGTATGAAACGCCGGTCCGAGTCCTACAATCGTCTTACAGAAGAACTTTTGAAGGAAGAAAAGAAGGGCAATATTTTCCTGATCGCGCCCCGCGATACGTACGGCGTAAGCCGGACAGAGGGCGACTGGAATCTGCTTGGAAAACTGTATCAGGAAGGGATTGATGTGGCGCGGGGACAGATGGCGGCGCTGCGGGAGTATCTGGAACAGTAGCCTGACTCTGTTTTGTTATATCTGCCGATGGCAGTGTGGTTTGCAGGAAAGAAATCGGAGCGGGAGGAAAACGGATGGAAATTTTGCTGGTAAGGCATGGAAAAACCCGGGGGAACCTGGAAAGAAGATATGTGGGGCGGACTGATGAACCTCTTCTGCCGGAAGAGGCTGAGCGGCTTGGAAGGTCGGAATATGGCAGCTTTCATCCGGATGTGGTGTATACAAGCAGTCTGCTTCGATGCCGCCAGACGGCGGCGCTTTTGTTTCCGGGCGTGCCGGACAGATCCGGAAGAAACAATGGCTGGACAGAACAGGGAGAAAAGGCGTATACTGATAATTCAGAAGGGCATATTATGTGTCCGGGACTGAATGAAACAGATTTCGGCGTATTTGAATATAAAAATTATGCGGAGCTGAACGGTGATCCGGCTTATCAGAGCTGGATTGACAGCGGCGGTCAGGACGCAGTTCCCGGAGGAGAGTCCGGGGAACAGTTCCGGAAACGCTGCCGGGAGGCTTTTTGCAGCTGCGTGGCGGATGCGAAGGCGCGGCAGGCGCAGCGGGCTGCTTTTGTCATTCACGGTGGAACGATTATGGCGGTTATGGAAGCCTTCGGAAGTCCCCGAAGAGAATTTTACGGCTGGCAGGTAAAGAATGGAGAGGGATTTCTGACGGAACTGCGGGAAACGGCAGACGGAATTTTACTGGAACTTCGCAGAAAGACTGACAGTTCCGGGAAGGCTGCTGACGGATAATAAGGATTTTTGTCATAAAACAGAAGTAGATTCAGAGAAGGAGAGCGGCTATGGTCTTTGGAAAGTTTGTAACGGAAGAAAAGGATATGGAACTGGTGCGGGAGATCTGCCAGCGGGTTTTTGTGGAAGAACTGGGGTTGAATCAGACCGGAACCATGACGGATGAATTCTGCATGAATGCTCTCGTTTATGCGGGAGATGTACCGGCGGGAATGGGCCGCATCATGTTTGACGGGGAGCGCTTTACGATCGCAGAGGTAGCTGTTCTGCCGGAGTTCCGGGGAGAAGGATACGGGGATTTTATTGCGCGGCTGCTGGTAGATAAGGCTGTGATGTCAAATGCCCGGGAAGTTCATCTGGATGCCCGGCAGGGAACGGAAGGCTTTTTTGAGAAGATCGGTTTTCAGACGGAAGGAGAAGCTTTTGAAGGCTGCGGCGGCAGGTGGCAGCCGATGGCGCTGATGACAGATCAGATTCACAAATGCTGCAATTGCGGACACTGAGAGTTGCGGAACAGAAAATTTAAGGGGATGAAGAGATGGCTGCTCAGCAGACCGGAGATTTTTCAAAAGGAAATATTATGCGGCTTTTACTGCGCCTGGCGATACCGCTGACCCTGGCGCAGTTTATTAACGTACTGTACAATGTAGTAGACCGCATTTATATCGGGCGGCTGGGAGGGGATTCCATTGATGCGCTGACCGGCGTGGGAGTCTGCCTTCCCATGATTACGATTGTCATTGCTTTTGCAAATCTGGTGGGGATGGGCGGCGCGCCTCTTTTTTCAATTGAGCGGGGAAAGAAAAATGATGAGGAGGCGGCTGCAATCCTGGGAAATTCTGTAATACTGCTGATCCTGTTTGCCGCGGCGCTGACAATTGCCGGGCTGATTTTCCGGAAACCGCTGCTGCTTCTTCTGGGGGCCAGTGAGGTGACGCTGCCCTATGCGCAGCAGTATATCAGTATCTATCTTCTGGGAACCGTGTTTGTTCTTCTGAGTCTGGGGCTGAACAATTTTATTAATGCACAGGGATTTGCCAGAATCGGCATGTGTACCGTAGCCATCGGCGCGGGACTGAATATTGCCCTGGATCCGGTTTTTATTTTTGTATTTGATCTGGGTGTGCGCGGAGCGGCCATTGCAACTGTGATTTCCCAGTTTGCGGGGGCCATGTGGACCATCCGTTTTCTGACGGGGAAGCGGGCGCTGATCCGTATTCAGAAAAAGTATTTCCGGCTTCAGGCAGCGCGGGTCGGGCGGATGCTGGGTCTGGGGCTGTCGGGCTTTACCATGTCAGTGACAAACTCGGTGGTGCAGATGGTGTGTAACGCCACGCTGCAGATTCATGGCGGCGATATCTATGTGGGAATCATGACGATCATTAATTCTGTCCGGGAGATCATCACTCTTCCGGTTACGGGCTTTACCAGTGCAGGGCAGCCGGTTCTGGGCTACAATTACGGAGCGGCAGAGTACGGCCGGGTCAAAAAGACCATACGGGATATGACGATTGTGGTGTTTCTGTATACAGTCGGGGCCTGGATCCTGGTGTCGGCTGTGCCGCAGTTTTTTATTCGTCTGTTCGGCGGAAGCGGGGAAGTGCTGACGCTGGGGACTCATTCCATGCACCTGTACTTTTTCGGATTCTGCTGTATGGCCTTCCAGTTCTGCGGCCAGTCGGTATTTACCGGTCTGGGGAAGCCGAAGCGGGCGGTATTTTTCTCCATTTTCCGGAAGGTGATTATTGTGGTGCCGCTGACGCTGCTGCTGCCGCGGCTGTTCGGTCTTGGCGTGGACGGCGTGTTTATGGCGGAGCCGATTTCCAATGTCATCGGAGGGCTGGCCTGCTTTATTACCATGATGGTTACTGTTTATATGAGGCTCGGAAAGAAACAGGTCTAAATGAAAGTGAGGGACATGTGAAAGATGAAGATTACGATATTAAACGAAAACCTTACCTACAAACGAGGACTTCTCTGTGAGCACGGTCTGTCTCTGCTGATCGAGCAGGGCGGATGCCGGTGGCTGTTTGACACCGGGCAGACGGATGTGTTTTTGAGAAACGCAAAGCAGATGAAAGTATCTCTGGAGAACCTTGACGGCATCATACTGAGCCATGGTCATTACGATCACTGCGGAGGACTGCAGTCCTTTTTTCAGGAGAAGAAGCAAAATCCGCCGGTATATGTGAGAGAAGAAGCGTTTGAGAAAAAATACGCGGACAAAAGAGGCGGGGAGAAAGAAGAGATCGGAATTCCCTGGGAGAAACAGGCGTGCCCGGGACTGACTCTGGTGAAGGATGCGAAGACGGAAATCGCGGACGGCGTGTGGCTCCTTGGCAGGATTCCATACAGGGAAGGTCTGGAGGGATTTTCACCGGGAATGTTCGTGCTGCGTCAGACAGATTTTGAGGAGGATCCCATGGCGGACGAGCAGATGCTTGTGGTTGAAACCGACAGAGGATTATGTGTATTTGCGGGATGCAGCCATCCGGGAATCCTGAACTGTCTGAACTATGTACAGGAATGTTTTCCGGGACAGAAAATATACAGTCTTCTGGCGGGAATGCATCTGATGCACGCCCGGGATGACCGGATTCAGTGGACCATCGGCCGGCTGAAAGAATATGGAATTGAGATGCTGATGCCGGTGCACTGTACAGGAATCCGGGCAATCAGCCGTATCCGGGAAAATTTTCCGGGACAGTATAAAAAAGCGGAGTGCGGTGATATCATAGAGATATAAAGGCAGGACGGAGAACTCTGAAATTACATCTTGCATAATGTCAAAAACATCATTATAATAGAGTGGATGATTTTTATCAAGCATGGTAATAGTGGAGGAAAACAATATGAAGAATTTAAATCGTTGGGTCTACGCGATCGCAGGCGTGGTTGTTCTGCTGATGGCGGGACTGATTTACGCATGGTCTGTCATGTCACAGCCAATTGCTGCTTCCCGGCCGGACTGGACGGCAGCGCAGCTGTCTCTGACCTTTACGCTGGTTATGGCCTTTTTCTGCGCGGGAAGTCTGATTGCGGGTATTTTGTCGAAAAAGGTGAATCCGAAGATTTATGTGATTTTATCCGGCGTTCTGCTTCTTGCAGGTTTTATGGTGGCTTCTCTGACAAAAGAGTCTCCGGCTATGCTGTATCTTGGTTTCGGTGTGCTCTGCGGCCTCGGTTCGGGATTTGCATATAACGCCGTAATGGGAACGATCTGCGCATGGTTTCCTGATAAGCAGGGGCTGATTTCCGGTATTCTGCTGATGGGCTTTGGCCTGAGCAGCTTTATTATCGGTAAAATTTTTGCGGCTACGACTCCTTCTGACGGAACTGATAACTGGTGCGGTACTTTCCGGATCTTCGGCATCATTATTTTTGTAGTAATGATTGTAGCCAGCTTCTTCTTTGTAAAGCCGGGCGCTGATTTTGTTCCGCCCACAGCCGGAAAGAATAAAGTGGTTCGTGAACCTGCCTGTGATGTTAACACTGGAAAAATGGTAAAGATTCCGTCTTTCTGGCTGATGTATATCTGGGCGATCATGGTGAGCGCGGCAGGTCTGGCTCTGGTAGGACAGGCCAGCGGTATTGCCACACAGGTGGGAACCGATGTGCCTCAGGGAACGATTGCCACAGTTGTAGGTCTGATTTCCATTATGAATGGTGTGGGACGTATTATTTACGGGGCGATGTTTGATAAAAAAGGATA
>CAMLYL010000018.1 GCA_946491665.1 uncultured Lachnospiraceae bacterium
ACATTTTAACGATAGCCCTACTCTGTAACGATAGCTTTTCTATCGTTACAGAGTATCATTGAAAAGAGCGAATCCCCCTGGCAAGACCGCTGTTCTGCCTCCGCCGCCACAGTGCCGAAAATAGAAAAACCGCCCAGAAACGGCGGATTTGCGGCATTTTTGAGGGTATGGAATTGTATCAATCTCGGCGTGGTTTTGTCCATTAAACTTATCAACTCCACATACCATTTATCCAACCTGTCAACTCAACACCCCCAATATCAAAATCAACCACTCAACTCTCCGCCATTTTTCACAGTAGACCAGTTCCCACTTACCCATAAAATGAAAAAATCCGGGAACCGGAACCTGTCCTCTGACAAGCCCCGACTCCCGGAAATTCCTTGTTTTCTACACTTTTTCGCTATCTTATTCTTTGACTTTTGACATCAATACTACGCACTCCACATGCACAGTCTGACAAAAGTTATCGACCGCTCTGACCCGTTCCAGGCGATATCCTCCCCCGCACAGAATCTTCAGATCCCTTGCCAGGGTAGCGGAATCACAACTCACATACACCACCTTGGGAGGAGACATTTTCAAAATCGTATCCAGCAGTTTTTCATCGCAGCCCTTCCGGGGCGGATCCACCACGATCACATCCGCATAGGGCTGACGCCCCTCCGCCTTTTCTTTTTCATAAAATTCCGGCAGCACTTCCTCCGCTTTTCCAACAAAGAATTCCGCATTTTCTATCTGATTCAGCCGGGCATTCCGGCGGGCATCCTCAATGGCCTGGGGAATGATTTCCACCCCATAGACCTGTTTCGCCTTCTGAGCGAGAAACAGAGAAATGGTCCCGATACCGCAGTACAGATCCCATACCGTTTCCGTTCCGTGCAGATCCGCGTAGTCCAGCGCCAGTCCGTACATGACCTCTGTCTGAGCCGGATTCACCTGGTAAAATGATACCGGGGAAATCTGATATTTCACATTCCCGATATAGTCTGTAATATAGGGCTGTCCCCAGATGGTTCTGGTTTCTTTCCCCAGAATCACATTGCTTTTCTCTGTATTACAGTTGATGGAAATACTGGTCATGCCCTCCAGCCGGGCCAGGGTCTCTGTCAGTTTTTCCTCACAAGGCAGTTTCTTTCCATTAATGATCAGACAGACCATGATCTCTCCCGTGGTAAAGCCATACCGGATAAGAATATGACGCACCAGACCTTTTCCGTTTTTTTCGTCATAGGCGGATACATGATATTTTTCCATAAATCCCAGAACAATATCCAGAATTTCCCGGTTCACAGGCACCCCCAGGGCGCAGTCCCGGTTGGGGATGATCTGATGGGTCCGCCCGGCATAAAATCCGGTAATCAGTTTTCCGTTTTTATCAGTTCCCACTGGAAACTGGGCCTTGTTCCGATAATGGAAAGGATGCTCCATCCCCGCAATGGGCTCCATCACCTGCTGCAGGAGCTCCTGGGAAAAACCGCCGATCCGCCGCAGGTTGTTCTCCACTTTTCTCTGCTTAAACGCAAGCTGCTTTTCATAGGAAAGCGCCTGGATCTGGCAGCCGCCGCACTGACGGTGAAAAGCGCAGACAGGCTCCACCCGATCGGGTGAAGCCTTCATAATTTCCACAATCCGCGCATAACCATAAGTCTTTTTCAGCCGGGTAACTCCGGCGCGCACTACGTCGCCGATCAGGGCATCTTTCACAAAGAAAGTCATTCCTTCGTATCTGCCGATACCCTCGCCGTCAGCGCCCATATCTTCGATTGTCAATATAATTTCATCATTCTTTTTCAACATATTATTCTGTTCTCCAAATCCGGAAATGGGTTCCGCATAAAATTCTCATATTGCATTGACCGGAAATATCCTGTTCCGCTCCCCGCATCCCGGCTCTGCTCCCTCTGCATATGTTTACTTGCTGGTTTTCCGGATGTTGGATTCCAGCAGCCGGTTGTATCCCAGCCATTCCATGCTTCCCTCCGGAGCGCTTCCTAACGCCTCCTTAATCGTCTCCAGCTTGGCGTCGGAATTATCCGCAAAGCTTAATGCTATTGCTTCTGCCAGCGCAGGCTTTTTCGGAGATCCGTATTCCAGTTCTCCGTGATGGGCCAGAATACAGTGAATCAGCTCCGATGCAGTCCGCTCCGGGAAATCCGGAATAGCTTCAATATGCTTCTGTACTTCCATTGCTCCAATCACAATATGTCCCAGCAGCTGTCCTTCATCTGTATAATCATTGGCCGGGAACCGGGAAATCTCCTTCAGTTTTCCCATGTCATGCAGCATGGCCGCGCACAGCAGCAGATCCCGGTTCAGCATGGGATAAAGCTTACAGAAAAAGTCACAGATCTGCGTCACATGCAGGGTGTGCTCCAGCAGCCCTCCCACAAATCCGTGATGTACACTTTTGGCCGCTGAATGAAACTGAAAACGTTCTGCGAATTCTTTATCCATAAAGAAGGACTCTGTCAGCTGTTTTATATGGGGATGTTTCATCTCTCCAATATAGTCTGTCAGCTGCTTATACATCTGCGGAATATCATTCTGGCTGACCGGCAGATAATCCGCGGAATTCACATCCTGGCTGTTTACTTTCTGCACACGTTTGATATTCAGCTGCAGATTACCCTGAAAACTGATTACATCGCCCATTACCAGAATATAATCCAGCGCGTCAAAATTCTCTATGCCATTGGAATTCACATCCCAGATTTTGCCGTCCAGAGTTCCTGTTTTATCCTGCAGCACCAGGGAATCATATGGCTTCCCCGCCTTTGTCATAAATGTCTGTTTCTGTCTGCACAGATAAACCTCCGAAATCCGGTCTCCTTCACGCAGCGTATCAATATATCTCATGGACTCTCCTCTTCCTCTTTCGTTGTTATCTCCCAGTGAAATCTGCTGCTGCAGCATCACATCTCTCATCAAATACATAACCTCTCTCGTCCCCTTCTATACAATCAGGTAATCAGAATCGATTCCCTGAATATTATACGTGCTCTTAAAAACGTATGCAACCCGAAAATTTTTCTTTCTGACAAAAAGTAATCATCGCAATATTATGCCTGATTCTGTTTATGTTGTCTGCATCTCGCTTCAAAAATATCATAAAAAGAAGAGATCCAGTCCGACAGTTCTGAATCTCTTTCGCTTTTCTTCTGTATAAAAAACAGAAAAATTTAATTTTGTTCCTCAATACTGTTTCTTCCCAGTCTCCGGTCATCCAGCAGTACCGCATTTAATAAAGCCAGTGCGCTGAGGCCAATCAGAATGAAATACACCGGCTGATAAGATCCTGTAACTGTTTTCACGACTCCGGTCAATGCATAGCCACAGGATTTTACCGCCACACAAATAGGGTATATTACAGCAAAAGCATTGGCAAAATCATACCGGCCAAATACTGTATTTGTTATAGATCCCATCATATTTCCGGAACCGCCGATAAAGCCTCCAATCATAAAAATCGAAACAAACAGCGTCCATTTTCCCGGAAGAACCATAAATATCAGTGCAGTTATTGTCCAGATAAAAAATACAATAATCGCCGTTTTGGTCTTAAATTTTGTATCAATCCAGCCAAACAAATAGCTCAGCGGGAGAGCGCACAGGGCAAGCACAGTCATCATCCCGGTCGCCTCCGCTCTCTCATATCCATAGGACATAATCGTGGGAACCATCTGACTGATCACTGCCGCTCCAATCAGAAAATTGATGCCTCCAACGCCAATTCCGATCTGCCACACCTGCCTGGTCTTCAGTAATTTTTTCGGGGTCCAGGGACTGGTTCTTTTATACATCAGTCCTTTTTCATGAAGCTCCATAACCCGCTCTTTTGACACAGATCTGTCATTATCCGGATAACATCCTTTATCCTCCGGATAATCACGGAACCAGAAAATAACAATCAGAAGAAGGATTAAAAAGGCAAGCGCGATCACATCAAAATATCCATGGAATCCGAACTTTTTTCCTCCCCAGTTAATGAGATATAAGATGGATGCCGTTGCCAGCAGCGGCCCCATCGTTACCCAGCCCATGGCAAGCCCTTTTTTTGTAGGGAACCAGTTATTCGTCGTATTGTCCCGGATAATCATAATGGCACTGGCTGAACAGGAACATAAGACAACACCCAGAAAATACATCGCCGGAGATACTGCTCTGGACCAGACCAGCATACCCACTGTCGCCAGCGACAGCGCCACGATAGCCGTCGCTCTCGCACCCTTTCTTTTTGCCAGCCATCCATACAATATAATCCCTCCGATGGAAATCCATCCGGCATAGGTTGAGAATGACAGCAGAAGGCCGGAAGACCATCCGTACTGTGCTTCAAAAGCTCCTACAAACGTGTTGAGACCATCATTCATACTTCCATTTTCAAAATACCCTAAAGCCATCATAAGAATCATTATCATCCAGTGTGTTACACCGAAATTATTTCTGACACGTTTCTTCTTACGCATACCTTTCTCCTCCCAAAATTCAGATCCATGAGGCCCCTGAACCAATCCTTATCACACGGTTGTCCTTAAAATGTATAATCCATCCTCCAGACAGTCCATATATATATAGCCGCGGTCATCTACAATGCAATCCTCAGTTGTCGCAACAAGCGGCCCCGGATAATGAGGAAATCTTCTTTTTTCCGGATTCGGCGGAATAAAATAGGCAATTTCTTTAATATAATAAGGATCGCTGACATCATATACCCGCATTCCCGCTGAAAAATAGCAGCAGTAAACACGATTCGGGTTATCCTCCAGCCATGGTTTATTTGACATCGGCTCATGTACATTATGCGGTCCGAAAGGCCCCTGCACATCCAGCATCATTTCATTAAAATTACGGTAGGGGAAATTCTCCGGCACTTCCGGATAAGGGAACTCCGCAATCAGCGTCGGCTTCTCCGGATTTCTCACATCTACCATGTGAAGATTATTCATCGGCTGGGCTTCCGTCAGCTTTTCCTTATCCATCCAGGCAAAACGCTCTCCCTCGTTTGTTACCACAACCAGATTTCTTCCAGTCAGAGGAAGCGCAGTATGACATCTGCTTCCGGCGAGTCCTCCGGAAAAAGGAGGATGAAGTTTCAGCTGACCTTTCAGCTTCGGTCTGGCTACATCAGATATATCTACAATACACAGACCGGCTCCGGAATAGCCGCAATATGCAAGCTGATCCACCACAAACGGCGGCCCATGCATATGCCCCTTATCCATAAACACGGGATTATGCTTCGCTGTCGGATCATAATCCGCTCCCAGTATTCCGTCAACATACTGTTCTGCCAGCCACCATCTGCCGACTTCCTTCGGATGACGCGGATCCGCAATATCAAGAATCCTGTAAATCATCCCTTCAAATCCGGCGCAATCCGAGGACAGATGCACATAACGGCCGCCATTATAGCAAAATCTGTGAACGCCGATTCCGCCGGGCACTCCATTATCCCAATAACTCAGGAATTCGGGATGTTCGGGATCATCTTTCAGGCTCCAGATCTGCACTCCATTCTGATACTTCGACGCAGTTCCCCTGTCCGCGCTGGACACCGCGGCTCCGCCGCCGCTGGACATGGCAACAATCATGAGATCATCTGCAATCTGAATTTTCGGCGTTCTTGTGGTCGGATATTCAACGGGATCCACCACCTTCAGCCGCTGTATGTATTTCGGATGTTCCGCATCTGTCACATCCAGAATTGTGACTCCCATAGAACTGAACGCCGCACAGTAAAGATAATACTTTCCTGCCGAGGTTCTGTACAGCGCCATCTGAAATATATTATCTTCATTAAGATCATGAAATGCTATTACTTCCATGTTCTTAATATATCCCTCGTTTCCGGGACTCTTCGCGTAAAATTTCTCACTCATTAAACAATACCCCTTTCTGTCATTTTCTTCGATCCTTCCATACCTGTGGATTTACCAGACTTTTCGGCTGTCTCCCCTCTAAGACGGAAATAACATTCTCTGCGGCGATCTGTGACATTCCCGCCATACTCTCACGGGTGATTGCCGCTATATGAGGCGTAATGTATACATGAGGCGCAGATCTCAGCGGATGATTCTCCTGTAAGGGTTCCTCCTGCGTAACATCCAGCGCGGCGCCCGCGATTATTCCGTTTTTCAGCGCTTCAGCCAGCGCAGTTTCATCTGCCAGTATTCCTCTGGCACAGTTAATCAGATACGCTGACGGCTTCATCATTTTTAGCCGCCTTTCATTAATCAGTCCCCTGTAAATATCCATTCCGGGAAGATGCAGGGAAAGAAAATCTGATATCGGAAACACGTCATCCAGTTCATTCAGTCTCTTTACATGCATTTCCCGAAAAACCTCATCCTCCACATAAGGATCATACGCGGCAACCTGCATTCCCATTGCCGCTGCCAGGCGGGCTGTCTGCTTTCCTATATTGCCAAAACCAATAATTCCAAGCACTTTATTTTGTATATCACACCCCAAAAGTTCTGCCTTTTTACTGAAATCACCGCTTTTTCCCATTTGAATACCCGGAATCATATTTTTTGCCAGCATTAACAGGAACGCTATTGTAAACTCCGCAACACTTTCTGTATTGGAACCGGGCGCATTCGTCACACAAATCCCTCTCTCAGAAGCCAGCGCTACATCAATCTGATCAACTCCTACTCCGTGCTGAGAAATCACTTTCAAATTCGGCGCTTTTTCAATAAAGCGGGCGTCAACAGAACAGGATCTGGCAATGAGAGCATCTGCACACTCCAGTTCCTTTTCTATTTCTTCCGGATTTAACTTTTCCATATTCACGGTTCTGATCCAGGGAACACGGTCCAGAATCTGTTTTCCTGACGGATCAATCTCCTTTGATAAAAGAACCGTTCTTATCTTTTTCTCATCGTGTAACATAATATCCATCCCACTGCCGCAAATGATTCGAATTCGGATAATCCAGCACAAAAATTCCTGTAAAGTCTTTATACGGTTCAAGATACGGGAACTGATCGTATTGCGCCCATTCCGGCTTTGTAAATCTCGCCGCATTTTTTACCATGGCATCATGCCATCTGTTTGAATCTTCAAACCAGATTTCTGCCACCCGGTTCCACGGTCCTTTCTCAAAATGAGGAATACAGGGAGCTGTCAGAAAACGTCTGACCTCCTCCGCCTCACAGACTTCCGGTACAAACGTATGCAGAAACCACTCGTCTCCTTCTTCCTGCGAAACTCCTGCGGGATACTTAAAAATGATTACCCATCTGTAATTCGGTCCGTCATCAATCGTCCGTTCACTTCCCTTGAAATCATATTCCCACATCAGGGGAGTATAGCATGATACAAAAGGATGATATCCATCTCGGCTTCCATGCCATTCGGGATCCCGGAATTCATTTGTCGGCGGCTGTGATGTCATCTCCAGAAAATTTTCCGGCCAACGCTCACAATACGGCCGAATCCAGGTGCCTTGCGGACCATAATATTCTGCCCTGTCCAGGTAAAACAGATGATTCGTCATAAACAAATTATATGTTCCAAAATCCTCTCCGTCCAGCGGCACCGGCAGCGCATGATATGTGGAATAATGTCCGCAGAAGGGACCGGTCATTGAAATACTGTCTTCCACATGATCTTTATAAAACCACCGCAGAACCTTCGGTATATATGCAGGATCTGAAACATTCTGAAAAATCCAGTTCTTATACGGCGGCTGCATATACTTACTTCCAACTTTTACCTGACTCATCGCTTTCTCCCTCCTTTATCTTGAAACAATATAGCCCTTGTACTGCTGCAGATGATTGCTGTCCGGTCTGTCCATAAGGAAAATACTTGTAAAATCCTTATAAGGTTCCAGGTATGGGAAAACATCATACTGCGCCCACTCCGGCGGCCGAACTGTCTCCATACATTTGCGCATCGCATCCTGCCATCGGTAAGAATCATCAAACCACAGTTCCATCACTCTGTTCCAGGGCCCCTTTTCCGGATGCGGAATACATTTTGTACTCAGAAACCGAAGTACCTCTCCGCAGTCACACAGTTTCGGCGCCAGCTCACTGAAAAACCATCGGTCTCCCTCCTCCCGGGATACCCCTTCCGGATATTTAAAAATACACAGCCATCTTGTATTCGCCCCATCATCGATCGTCCGTTCTTTTCCCTTCAGATCTTTTTCCCAGTACAACGGTACAAAACAATTTACAACCGGATGATATCCGCCGCGGCTTCCGCACCACTCTGTATTTCGCAGTTCTTTTCCAACTGGCTGATTTGTAATTTCAAGAAATTCATCATCAAATCGCTCCGCATAGGGTTTTACATTCCCGTCCTCTCCGTAAAAATCACTTCTGTCAATCACATAATGGTGTTCCGTCATAATCCAGTTGTATGCGCCAAAATCATCTCCCATAGCAGGAACCGGAAGCGCATGATATGTGCAGTACTTTAAACAAAATGCGTCAAACATGGAAATGCTGTCCTCCACATGCTTTTTATACAGCCAGTAAAAGGCCTTTGGAAGATACGCCGGATCCTTTACATCATTCAGAATATAACTCCGAATGGGCCCTATTTTGTTTTCTTTGCTGTCAATCATTCTCTTTTCCTCCTTAAAATTCAGAAACCCCATCCTGTGTTTCTATTTTGATCACAATACCAAATCATATTCTCTGCTGATACATTTCTCACATTTTCATCTTTTTAACGGCTATAATCGTAAATACCAGCGTAGCCAGCGTCATAATGATACTGCCCTTGAAAAAGCCCGAAAAACCAAATGCATCAATTACAAATCCCCATACGAAAGCAGCCAGGCCAAGCCCTGCCGCAAATGCAATATTCAGGGTTCCCTGTGTTTTGCCTTCCCGTCCTTTCGGGCAGCGCTTCATACCTATTGCTATGCAGGGACTCTTCAGCAATCCGGCCGCAACTCCCCATAAGATTCCGAGAACAAAGAAATTTGTTCCGCCTGCAATCATATACACATAGGATAAAGCGCCAAGCACCAGTGACGGAACCAGAATCGGGAGGTTTCCAAATTTGTCAGTAATTTTTCCCGCAAAGAGACACATTACGAACTGAGCAATTCCATTTGCCGTAAAAAACAATCCCACTCCGCCAAGATCATTAACAGATGCAAATAACGTTACATAAGACTGGAAGCCCTGAAAACCAATCGCTCCAAACAGATAAATCAAAGCCGGGACAATAGCTGAAACTTCAATGACTCTGGAAATTCCTTTTCCAATAACCTCTTCTGAAACTTCCTCTTTCTTCTCTGCTGCCGGACTATCTGATTCTGCTTCAATGTCTTTTTTCTGCAGAAAATTACAGAGTACCGCTATAACTACCAGCAGAGTCGAAACCGTAAATACCATAAAATAATCTGCGTTTCCAACTACATAAGACACTCCGGCCACACCAACCAGCGCAACTCCGAGATTGCCGCCCACAAACTGAGATGCAGTCTGCGGAATACCATTAAAGAAAAATGCCCCTTCACCGGACCGGCTCAGCGGAACTGACTTATGAGCGGCTGTCAGAGATGCGGTGATCAGACAGGCATGTCCGCAGGCCTGTATAATCCGAAGAACCAGAATAATATACGCATTTGTTACAAATATCATTGCAAACAGACCGGCGCCAAATAAAATACCGCCCAGAAAAGCAATTTTCTTCGTTCCCTTTGCGTCAGACAAACTTCCCGCCAACGGTCTCACAATTACTGCGGTAATTGTCCAGGCAAGGCTGATCGCGCCTGTTACAGCCGCTCCATTTCCCAACGAATTAATAAAAACCGAAAAAACTGATCCCGTTACCTGATAGCCGATATACAAAGCTGCAATACCGATTACAATAATGACAAAATTACGATTAAATAATTTTTCTTTTGTCTGCATACGTAAATCCCTCCCTGAGTAAATTCAAGTCTTTTTTCAATGAACTGCGTACGGGCCCTGAACGATAATAAAATCATAAATCAATGTCCTTTTTTTGCAAATGTCAAAAGGGACAAAAATATATTGCGCAGTTTATGCACCAAAACAAACACAGAAAAAACTGATTCTATTTTATGGAACTCCTATGATATAATAGGAGCACTTAGTGAGGTATTTTCGAGCTTAGTGCGAGTCATGCTGTGCATAATAGGAGCACTTAGTGAGGTATTTTCGAGCTTAGTACTTCCTGGAGTATTTTAGACTTCAGCTGATATTCAAGACCCGCTCACGGGTCTTGGCGCGGGATTCGGGTCAGCTTCAGCTGACATCTTCCTTACTGAATCCCTGCGCATCCCCGCGGAGCGTATATCAGGTGGGGGATTGACACACGCCACTGATACCGATTTGTTGCTCGCCGACTATAGAGGCGGGAGTCATCTCCCCACCTGATATATAATTACTCAGCATTATACAATGGAGGTTTTTATGGCTAATGAAACAAATGAATTCTCTGCATTGATATTTCATGATTTAAAACATTTATTAAATTGTTCGTCATATGAAAACTTAGCGCTGTCTGTCGGGAAAATCTCCCATACAGATGTAATCATTTTGGATCATACTTTTCAGGTTTCCGGAATCTGCACTCAGAAGGATTCTGTCATTCCGGAAGAATTTTCTTTTAAAATGGGAATGTATATTTCATCTGCGACAAAACATTTCAGTAAACTTTGTTCTGCTTTCGAACAGTCGCAGCATTTAAATAGTACCGTTGTTTTAAAAAATCTGATAACAGAGAAATGTGTTGTCTGTAAAACTGTATTTGACAAAAACTGTATCATCGGATACATTTTGCTGATTGCATCCCATGACCAATACTCTGATTTTTTTATATTTACAGCAGAAAGCGCCTCGCTGGGGATGGCAAAAATATTTTATTCTCAAAACAAAGAATATCCCCCTGACACACTGCTGCTTTCTGAACTTTTAAGCAATAAAAAAGTACCGGAAGAAATTATAAATCAATGGCTGGAGCAGATGCATTGGAAACCGTCCGATTACATCTATGTTATTGTCATCCGCAATCCAGTCGGAAAAGTACTCCCGCCTGATATTGTCCATCAGTTTGATATCCTGAGTTCAGATCGCGCTCTGATCTTTGACTATGATCTGGTCTGGATTATGACGCAGCCAAAACGTCTGGAAGGTTTTGATATAGAAAGAATCGAACCCCTTAATAAAAAACTGAAAGAACTCAATTTGTATGCAGGACTGAGCAGACGCTGTCCCGCCATAGGGAGTCTGTATACTTCTTACAGACAAGCGGTCTGTTCCCTGGAAAAATGTATTTACAATCAGGAACCCAATTTGCATATTATGCCTTATATCGACACCTGGATTGACGATTTGCTAAATGAGATATACCCTCTGGTAGATTTGAAAAAATACTGTACTCCTCAGCTTACTGCCCTGGAAACTTATGATAAAAAAACAAACAGCGATTTACTTAATACATTAATCTGTTATTTTGAACACAATCAAAATCTTAAGGAAACTTCAGAAACAATGTATCTCCATCGTAATACGGTAAAATACCGATTGAGTAAATGCGAAGAAATATTGGAAACAGATCTGAATAATATGAACAGAAATCTTGGAATCTACTTTTCTCTGAAAGTAATCAGTTTTCTAAAAAATAAGAGCCGGCAATGAAGAGTTTCATTGCCAGCTCTCTATTTTACTTCCTTTGTCTTTCCCAGGCTTCCACGCCGGCTTTCAGTCTCTGCAGACCATCTTCTACCAGCGCCCGCGGGCAGGCCACATTCATCCGCAGAAATCCCGCTCCGGCCTTCCCGTAGTGAACGCCGTCCGTGATGTAAAGCCCGGTTTCTTTCCTGATAAATTTTCCCAGCCCCGCCTGGCCGCCGGTCAGTTCCAGACAGTCCAGCCACAGCAGATAAGTTGCCTCGGAGGGCACCAGATGGATCTGAGGAATTTCCTTCGCAATAAAATCACCCACAAACTTCCGGTTTCCGGAAATATATTCCCGCAGCTCATCCAGCCAGTCTCCGCCTCTGGTGAGGGCGGCAATCACTGCCTCGGAAGCAAAAGCATTGCCCTCGCCTACATCATCTGTATTAATCCCCCTCCAGACCTTATGACGGAGAAAGGGGTCTGCAACTGCCACTGCCGCACTCTGCATACCCGCCAGATTGAAGGCTTTTGTCACGGCAATACAGGTAACGCTGTTATTTTTACAGGTCTCTGATACGGATGCAAACGGAATATACCCGCGGCCCGGTTCGGTCAGATCACAATGAATTTCGTCAGACACCACCAGCACATGGTATTTTGCACAGAGTTCCCCAATTCTTTCCAGTGTCTCCCGCTCCCAGATCTTTCCAATGGGATTATGCGGATTACAAAGAATCATCATAGTCGTCTGAGGATCCGCCAGTTTCTTCTCCAGATCCTGCCAGTCAATGCTGTAAGAACAGCTCTCTCTGTCATAGACAAGAGGGCTCTCCAGTACATTTCTTCCATTATTGACAATGGAATTAAAAAACACATTATACACCGGAGTCTGAATCAGAACATTCTCACCGGGCGTTGTCAGCTTCCTTACCAGACTGGAAAGCGCAGGCACCACTCCGGTACAGAATACCAGCCAGTCTTTTTCCATCACCAGGCCATGACGTTCCTTCCACCAGTTTATAATAGATGTGTACCATTCTTCCGGAGTAATGGAGTAGCCGAAAACCCCGTGATTGAGCCTCTCCTGCAGGGCCTCCAGAATCTCCGGAGCCGTTTTGAAATCCATATCAGCCACCCACATGGGAAGTTCATTCTCAGCCACATCCCACTTTAAAGATGTCGTTCCCCGCCGGTTCACTATCGTATCAAAATCATATTTCATCGTGTCCCTCTCTCCTTTATCCATTTACCTGATCCGTCATACTTTCTGTCGCCGGAACAGCTTCACATCCTCAGTTTCTGCAGGTAATCACTGTTTTAGACGGATCAATCTTATCTTTCTCAATAATCAGTTCATCTATACTTTCCGCGGTAATCGTGCCGGAAGACGGATTCAGTACGCTGTCGATCTTGCTGGTGATTTCTGCATCCACGGAAGAATATTCAAAAGCCAGTGTTGTATTGATCAGCTTACAGTTTTTCATCACCAGATTGTCAATATAGCACATTCCCTGCAGACTCTCGATTGTACAGTTGATCAGTGTCAGATTCTTTGCATTCCATCCGAGATACTCTCCGGAAATAAAAGAGTCATAGACCGTTACATGATCTGTATTCCAAAACGCATCCTTGGAAAGCATTTTTGCATTTCGGATCGTCAGATTTTTCACTCCGTCAAAGGAATAATTGCCCACCAGAGAAAAATCCTCAATTTCCATATTTTCACTGTTCATGGCAAAATAGTCGCCTTTGGCATAGACATGCTTCATATGCACATCACTGCAGCTCCAGAGAGTTTCCTCCGCATTTGAAAAAGAAACATTTTCCAGCGTCAGGTTTCTGCATCTGCGGAAATTTTTCGGCGCTTCAATTACACAGTCTTTTACAGAAATATCATTCGTATACCACACTCCGGCCCGGGCCATCTCAAACCATGTCGTCCGTTCCGCCTGAATATTGCTGCAGTACCAGAGAGGATATTTCCATTTGAACATGCTGTCCTTCAGGGAAATATTGCTGCTCTCCTTCAGAGGAGATTCTCCGTCGTCAAAAATTGTATCATAAATATCCAGATCCTTCGCGTGAAACAATGCGCGCTCCCCAGTTAAAAACTGCTGATGTATTTCCTGCTTCATCCTAAATCATCCTTTCCTTATTACTGCATGGCCATAGAGCTATCCTTTCAGGGTTTCCTCAATATTGACCGCAAAACTGTCCCCGCCTGCAGCCGCAGGCGTTAAAAGCCTCTGTAGATTGTAACAGATATACCCGAAATAATCCAGTTATTTCCTTTACCCGTATTCTGTTATCCTATTTTTTTATTTTCAGGGATCTCAGATATGTTTTCTGCTCCTGGGTGATCCGATAACTTTCCACAGCCTTCTGAATCGCTTTATTGTGCGTCCATACATCCATTTTCCTGTTCTCTATGAAAGGAAGAACCGCATCATACTGCTTGGCCAGAGCCGTGGCAAAATACCATGCCGTCATCATATTCACGTAATACTCATCCGAGCGGATTCCCGCCACCCTTTCAGCATACTTTACATCAAAATCCTCATTCAGAAAATGCTGCATAAGCATTCCGATCCCAAAACGGATGGTGTAAACATGATCAGATTCCAGCCATACATCAATACGTGAAAGCAGTTCCTCCCGGTGCTTTGCGAATACCTTCGGAGAAAGCTGATCACAGGTAGCCCAGTTGTCTATATACGGAAGAAAACGCTCCACTTCCGCCAGGCATCTTTCAAAATCCTTTTCCAGAGCGATCACAAAAGCATGGAGCTGATTCTCCTCAAAATACGCATGGGGAAGTCCCTGCAGAAGAAGCTGTTTCTCCTCCGTTTTTGCAATTTCCTTCGCCAGCTTCCGCAGCTGCGGCGTCCGCACGCCGATTACTGTGTCCGGATCCACGGTCGGCATCAGCTTTGACTGAAACTCCCTGTACTTCGTATCCTGTAATGCAAACAATTTTTCCTGTATGCCTGTCATATTTCCTTCTCCCTTCTTTTTTCTCCGCGCATGCTCCGCTTCTCAGATCTGCCCGGAAATCTTATACTTAATCACCGCCAGCGCCTCCCGCAGATAATAGCTGGGAATCATGATCCGGTTGCTGGGGGCTCCCAGCCCCTGCACATTTTCAAGCCTCTGTTTTTTACATATTTCCAATGTCCGGAAAATATGAAAAGCATTGCTGACTACAACCACAGAATCTTCCCGGCTGTCCATGAATCTCCGACTGAAATCAATATTCTCATCTGTATTTACAGACTGGTCTTCCTCCAGAATTCTGCTGCCCTCTATTCCTTTTTTCTCCAGATATATCTTCATGGCGCGGGCTTCCGGTATCTCCTCACCAGATCCCTGTCCCCCGGATACAATCACAATTGTACCGGGATTCTCTTTCAGATACGCATAAGCGGTATCCAGGCGGCAGGCCAGCGGCCGGGAAATCTCCCTGCCCCGCACCTGAGCGCCGGGAATAATCATATATTTTGCGCCCGGATCCGGTTTTCCATGTCCGCGGGAAATAATCAGCGCTTCCGTCCAGAAGAACAGGCAGGCTGCTGCCGCACTGACTGATCCGGCCGTAATTTTCACCCATAACGGGATCTGAATTTCCCCCGTCTGCTGCAGTCCGGCAATCCCTCCCAGCGCCCCGAACAGAACAGCAAAGCACAGCCAGATCAGATGAAACTTTGATGTCAGCCCGGTATAAACAGCTGCCGCCACAAAATAAATTCCGCAACATATCGCTGCCGTATAGAAAATTATGTCTGCCATAAATCCTCCGGTTCGATTCCTTCCACTCTGAAAATCCAGAAATCTCCTTATCTCATCTGATTTTATCGCAAGACATTTGAAATGACAACCATCTGATTTTTCTGCTGAGAAATCCGTAAAACATTTTTCTGACAGGAACTCTGAACATACAAAAAAACCTGTCTGACAGACAGAATCCGGTAATTCCGCAATATCAGACAGGTACTGTCTTATTTTGATCTAATATATCAGTCTTTTTTACACCGTACACCGGAAAACTGACAGGCCTCCGTTGGAATCTGTCATGTAAATATATCCTCTGTCATCCACCAGAACATCTTCACACCTGGAAATTACCTGTCCGGCGTTCATCATCGGCGGAACCGGCCAGAGATCTTTCTCAGGATCCGCAGGAATATAATATGCGATCTCCCGGATATTATAGATGTCTTCCGTATCATAAACCCGGATTCCTCCATTGAAGCAGGTCAGATACTGCCGATCCGGCCGATCCTCATAGTGGGGCTGTCCCTGAGGCTGATGGAAATTATGAAGTCCCGGTCTTCCGCCTTTCTCCACATAATTCTTGAACGGTGCGTCCTCCGGCACAGAATATGGAGGAAACAGTGACACCAGCGCCGGGTGCGTTTTATCTGAAATATCCACAATCCCCGCGAACTGTGCGTGTCTGCCGTCGCCTCCCAGTTCCTGGGTCAGAATCAGATAGTTTTCATTCGACCCTGTCAGCGGCAGCGCCGTATGACAGGAAATAAAATCAGAAAATGGCGGATCTGTTTTCAGACTCCCCACATATTTGGGCCTGGCAGGATCTTTCACATCCAGAATAATCAGTCCGTAACCACAATAGGCCAGATACGCATACCCATCCTTTACCTGAGGCATATGAAGATGGTAATGCTTATATCCCGGATACGGACAGAGGGAGTCCGGATCAATTTTATCCGTATCCCATTCCACATGATCCATACCGTCCAGCCACTGCTCTTTCAGATACCAGCGTCCCACCTCCACAGGATTTGCCGGATCAATAATATCAATAATCCGGAAAATATTGTTCAGAAATCCAGGACAGCTGGATGTTGTATACACATATCTGCCGCCTGCATAAAAATTCCTGTGCGTATTGATACCGTCAATCCCGGCTCCGCCGCCATTGCTCCAGAACCCCAGCAGTTTCGGATTCATAGGATCTGTTTTCACATCCCAGATCCCGATCCCTGCATCATAATCGTCATAATCCACACCTTCCATAGGCAGAAACCGAACCCGCTGTCCGGAGGCAGTAATCATAATACCATCCGCAATCTGGATCTTTGGGTGAACTGTTCCCGATTTTCCTCTCGGATCATCCAGATGCTTACAGCGGATATCTTTCATGTCCGTCACATCCAGAATCTGCCACCCCTGATGATAGTAAGTTGTCACATACAGATAATATCTGCCGTCCACCACCTGAAGCGCCATCTGGAACCCCGGCTGCCCGTTCAGATCATGGTATGCCGCCAGTTCCATATTCTTCGATAAAGGTTTTTCTACTTTTACTCCCATTTTTCCATCTCCTTTTTTCTTTAAAGTGTATCACCGGAAAAAAGGAATGTGAAATTATAAAATATCATATTCTGGCATAACAAAATGGAATAATATGTTATACTGTTTCAAAGGAGGAACGATCTTTATGAACAGCAGTCAGATCACATGCTTTTTAGAAGCAGCCAGACAACGGAGTTTTTCAAAAGCTGCGGAAAATCTGTATCTCTCCCAGCCGGGGGTCAGCAAACTGATCGCCGCGCTGGAAAAAGAACTGGGACATCCTCTGTTCTTCCGCACGCCTCACCGCCCGGTGGAACTGACTCCCGCCGGCCGCCTGTATTATGAATTTTTTTCAAAAACAGAACATGAATTTCATCAGATCGGCGAAAAGGCCCAGATCATGTCCCGCCAGCTTTCGGGAAAAATACGCCTCGGTTTTCTCTCGGGATGGAATGTCATTTCTATTCTGCAGCCATATCTGGATGAATATAAAATGCATTATCCCCAGGTAGACATCCAGCTTTTTTTCTGCGATCCCTCTCCTCTGCGGGATGAACTTCTGCATGCTTCTCTGGATGCCATTGTCACGCTGGACGATTCCCTTCAGAATTGCAGTTCTCTGAAAAAAATCGCTTTCGGAAAGATACAGCGTATGCTTTTCATTTCCAGAAATCATCCTTCTCTTCCCAGAGATCATGTTCCCACTATTCAGGATTTAAAAAATATAACTTTCTATATCGTTGCTGACGCCTCCTTCGATTCCCGGACATTTGTCTCAAATCACCTGGAAGCCTGTGGAATCACGCCGAATATACAAATTGTGCCAAATGTAGAACACGCTGTCGCCTGTGTACATAATCATATGGGAGCCGCCGTAATTGATGAATGGTCCAGAGAAATGGGACAGTCATCCCTCTGGCACATCCCTTTAAACACTTTCAACCAGGCAGTTCTGGCCTGGAATCCGGACAAAATGAGTCCTCCATTGAAAGCTTTTACAGAACAATTTTCTTTTATAACTCATCCGCTGCCTGACATTCCTGTACAAACAGGGGAAGTACCGGATTCGTGTTATCTTTCCGATAATACAGATTGATCTCCGCCCGGTATCCGCCTGTGTCCAGAGGCACATAGCTGATATTCAGATTCATTTTCTTAAAACCCAAATCAAAATTGGGGAGAATCGCAGCGCCCATTCCCGCCGCCACAAGAACCAGCGCAGTATCCGTATCTGATTCGACAGATACCACATTCTCATAGAGCTCCGGATTAAGCACCTGCCGGGAAATCTGTTTCTGCTGCATTCCTCCGGAGAGATTGCAGTCATGCAGAATCAGAGGCTCTTCCGCCAGATCACTCTGATGAACCATCTTCTTCCCGGCCAGCCGGTGATTCTGCGGCACTGCCACGGAAAAACCGCAGTAAATCAGGTGTACCGCTTCGGAATCCGGATACACATAATAATCCCGCGCAATATTGAAAATTGCATCAAATTTCCCTTCCAGATACGCATCGTAAAGATTTTGCGCATGGAGCCGCTCCAGACTTAATTTTACTCCGGGATATTTGATATGAAAATTCTGTATCGTAACAGGAAAATAACCCAGTTCCATAGCCTGCAGATAACCTATGCGCAGCTGTCCGCTGTAGCCTTTCTTTACCGACTGTACCTTTTCGATGGCTTCCTTTGTGCGCTCAATCAGAGCCCGCGCCTCTCCCACCCAGATCTCTCCCGCATCTGTTAAATACAGTTTCCGGTTAATCCGCTGAAACAGCGCCACATCCAGTTCGCGCTCCAGATTTCTGATCTGCTGGGTAACTGCAGACTGAGAAATGTAGAATTTTTCCGCAGTTCTTGTAAAATTCAGTGTTTTCGCCGCATCCAGAAAATATTCCAGCTGCTGAATATTCATATGTGTCCCCTCCATCATAAGCATATGCTTATTATATCAGCCGTTTTTTGCGTTTGCAATCTCAGAAACCTGCGTTTATAATAACCAATATCAAATCTATGTTCCGTTTTGAACATACAGAACGGAGCATGTACCAGATAAAAATATTAATTCCATTACCAAAAACCTTTTCGGGCGGTCTGCAATTATCTGCAGGCCGCCCTCCTTATTAATCCTCAAATTCATATGTCAATGTAAATGCTGTGTCCAGGGATTCATTTCCATATACCAGCGAACCCAGAATGTCTACAGAAATCATATCCAGCATTCCGTCATCAGAAACAGTAACCGTAGCCGTGGCCTGGTCCATTTCTATATTTTCCATCTGCGCCAGTTCCGCGATAAATCCGAAACTGCCGTCCGGCATCGCTCCCTGTGTCAGGTCAAAGGTCATCGTCTGTCCCTTCACAGATGCGTCACGGATGGTTCTGTCTGAAATCATAGTGAAATCGAACACGCTCATTTCCCCTTCTGCCTCATAAGACAGAGGAAACGGGGCCGTCATCGTATAGGTAGTCACTCCCTCCGCATATTCAATATCATAATCCATCTCCGCTCCGAATACATTTCCATGAGCAGTTCCGCTGGCTCTGGCCCCGGCAGGATTATCTGCAGTATAACCGGTAACATGAAGATCATATACACACTCTACTAAGGAAGAAGCGGTGTCTGCGTCACCGTTCATCCCCATATCGATCCGCATCGTCGTTCGCTCATTCCAGTCTCCGTCTCCCACAGTCTTGTCCACTGCATCATTATACTCATCCAGGGGATCCTTATCTTCCTGTGCTTCCGTATTCAGCGCTTTCTGCACTGCGGCATTCGCATCCACCATACCGTAAGTTCCGGACGGATTCTCCACCACCGGAAAATCCTTTTCATAGCCTGTATAAGATACCACATTATTCGCCGCCGTAGATGTCAGAATATCCTTTACCTGAGCTGCTGTCAGATCATTGTTTGCAGACCATGCCAGCTCCACAATACCGGTTACAATAGGCGCGGCAAAAGAAGTTCCCGGAACAGAAGCATATTTGCTGCCCGTCCAGCTTACTTCAGATGTGGTATAAATATCCACTGCCGGAGCACAGATATCAACCATATCTCCGTAATTGGAAAAGTGTGCCAGCTGATACTGGCCGCTGTCTGTTTTTTTGTCAGACACTCCTCCTACTATTATTTTCGCTCCCATTACATCATCAACAGTCATCTCACCCGAATACCCCAGTTCCTGAATTGCTTTTTGAGCCGCAGTCTCATCTACAGAGCAGAAAACATCATTATACCTCGCTTCCCTCCCTTTATTGCCCGCCGACTGAACAATAATAAAATCATTTCCATATACATGTATCAGCCTGCAGAGCATTTTAGAAAAAACTTCTGCCGTTTTTTTTGCCGCTTCCTCATTTTCATTATATCCGCCTGAGGAAATATTGATTACCCGGCAGTTATTTTTTAACTGTTCATTGATGACATCTTCATACCGCGATGTAGAAAGTGCAAACATCGTTTTGTCTTCATCTACATATTCACTCTCAGAATAAAGCAGACCGGTAAAAAAGATTTCGGAATCCTTTGCAATCCCGGTAATACCTTTCTTATTATCTGCTGTAGCTCCGACAATTCCGGTTACTTCTGTACCATGAGCGTCTTCCAACAGCTGTCGGTCTGAGGTGGTGGAAATCTGTATATCTTCATGATTCCTGTATATTCCGGTATCTATCACCCCTACCGGAACACTTTGAACCCGTTCACTTTCCTGCTCCAGCAGATTCCATGCAGAAGGAACTTTCGTCGCTTCCAGGTGCCAGTTTTTTCCATCCGGTTTGTTTTCGTCCCATTTTTCCTTAAAAAACAAAAAACCTCCCCACTTATCGTCAGGCGTATATTCTGCGGAAGCTTCCATCACATTGTCAATCCGGGCATCCGATACAATCTCATTGTCTTCCAGCTGCTCGCACAATGCTTCCAGTTCTTCTTCCTCCGCCGCAGTCACCTCCACCTGATATTCGTTCAACTGCGGGATGCTCCCGATGATCTCTCCGTCAATTTCCTCCGCAAGCACTTCTGCATCCTCCGGATCCGTACCATCTTCCACATACACAATCACCATATTATTCACATATCCCTGGCCGGTCTCTTCATCAAAAACGATATTTTCCGCCCTGGGGGTATAACACTGATCCGTAGGATTGTTTTCTCCGCCATCTGTATCCTGCGCGGTCTCTCCCGTCTTCTCCGCCTGTTTGTCCGCCCTCCGGTCACTGATTTTTTCCCGAAGCGCCGGAACCAATTTAAAAACAATCAGCAATATAACCACAATAATCACCGCTGCGATTATGACTCTGACAATTTTTCCTGATCCGGAAGACCTGCGCCGTACTTTTCTCTTCTTCTTTTTCTTCGCCATTCCTGACTCCTCCTCTGTTGTCTGTCTGTTTCATATATTTTACTAAACAACAGCAGCCAAAAGCAATATCTTCCAGCCGTTCATTCTATCTTTTTCATTTTTTTCGGCTCTGTATTTTCCCTTTCCGTCCGACGCCGCCGGCTGCCGGAATTTTTCCTTGCAGAAACGGACGTTTTATATTAAACTACTATATATCAAGTAGGAATTAAGGGATAATAAGGAGGCTTTCCATGAAAGTATCTACAAAGGGAAGATATGCCCTGCGCCTGATGATCGACCTGGGCATACACGGCACGGATGATAAATATATTTCATTAAAGGATATTTCGGCAAGACAGAACATTTCCATTAAATATCTGGAACAGATTGTGACACCTCTGCACCGGGCCGGACTGGTTCGCAGTATCCGGGGCGCTCAGGGCGGCTACCGTCTGAGCAAAGATCCCGAGCGCTATACAGCGGGCGAGATTCTCCGGGCAATTGAGGGAAGCTTTGCCCCCATCGCCTGCCTGGAGACGGAGACGAATGAATGTAAAAACTACAAAAAGTGTCCCACCGTCGGATTCTGGGAAGGCATGTATAAGGTAATCTCCGATTATGTAGACAGTGTGACTCTGAAACAATTAATCGACGAACACCTTGCCAGCCAGCAGGGCGGCTGTGTAGAGCGCTGATTTTTTCATATTTAGTGTAAAACTTTTCAAAAAAGTTGTTGACATTTGTCTCTAAAAACAGTATTATATATTAGCGGCTTGCGGAACGCAGGCTGCATATATTTACGATGCGTGGCTCAGTTTGGTAGAGCGCTGCGTTCGGGACGCAGAGGTCGCAGGTTCAAATCCTGTCGCATCGATATCCTTGGCAGGGGCGCCGGGAGCTCATCGGTCGGATGAGTTCCCGGTTCTTTTTTTGCCCGGATAATTCAGACTTCTTATTTCATCGAATTTTTCTGATATAATGAGACAAAACACTTCCCACGGTTGTTATATATATGAGTACTCAAAAGAGGAGGATCTATCTTTGGATATTGCGCAGGTTTACAATGACAATAAAAATTCCGTATATCGCCTGGCATTTACCTACCTGCATTCACGGGCAGAAGCAGAAGATATCTGTCACAATGTCTTTATAAAAATGATAGAACACAAAGCTTCTGTTTTTCCCGGGAAGGAAAAAGCATGGCTCCTGACAGTGACAGCCAATGAATGCAAAAACTGGCTGAAATTTCAGAAACGGCATAAATGCGAAGAACTGACGGACACCATTCCTACAAAGGAAGCGGCGTCACAGGATACAGATATATTGGAAGCAGTTATGTCATTATCGATAAAAGAGAGAACGGTAATCTATCTTTACTACTATGAGGGATATACAACAGAGGAACTTGCAGGGATTCTAAAAATCTCCGGTTCTGCCGTAAGATCCCGCCTGGAACGGGCCCGGAAGCATCTGAAATTCAAGTTGGAAGGAGAGAATTATCATGCCGGATAAATATATCGAAAAATATCGCATGCAGATGGATAAGATAACTTTATCTGAGTCTGCTGACCAGAGAATCCTGGATGATCTCCTGAAGGCTGAAGCCGGGAAAGGAGAATCTTATATAAAAAGACCGCAGAAACATATCCGTGCAGCCGCAGCTGCCGCTGCCGTGATCATCGCCGGTTCTGCCGCGGCTGCCGCAGGCGCCGCCATACATGGAATCATCATTCGTTCTGAGAAAACAGAATCAGAGCTGGAGGACTCCGGAGCATCAACTGTAAATGTCGGCGAATCTTATTATTATGATCTGCTGGCAGGGGACTCCGGTGAAATCTACGCCCTTACAGACAATGACTATTACGGAGAGCTGACAGAACAGCACGCCATTGTCTGGAAAAGCGCCGACCAGTGTGACACCTGGGAATCCGTTCTCTTTCAGCCGGATGATCTGAATGAGGAAAGTTCTCTGTTTGCAGGAGATCTTCGGGAAGGCCCATCCGGAATTGAGGCGGTTGTCATTATCCAGGAAGACGATCCGAACGGGAACGGCAGCTATACCAACCGGGTATATCAGGTTTCCGCAGACTCCTTCGTGGAATACAATATGGATGAAGTATATGCTCTGCTGGGAAGTCAGGATCATTTATTTAATGTAAAATATGTGAATGATCACGTCATAGCCCTGATAGCTGCCGAAACATGTCTGCTGTATGATACCGATACACAGGAAATAATAAAAGAATTGCCCTATGATTTAACCATGGGATGTCTGCTCACTCAGGATCAGTTCCTGATATTGGGGAAAGAGATCAGCGCCTGTCTGGACGCAGACACGCTGGAGGAACAGGCGCCGGATCCGGGATTACAGGAGTTTGTCCGGGCCATGTTTGCCAGCAACGGCAATGATGTGTTCCCTCCCATGCAGGCTCAGGATGACACAATTATCTGTGTAACGGCCACGGGCATCTATGAATATTGTGCCGGAGAAACGAAACAGATCAGACAGCTGTCATCTGTGGCGGCATTCGGCAATCATGCATTAAACGGTCTTCTTCCGGTCTGCCGGGGACAGGAAAATGAATATTATGTATGCATATTCGGAGGTACCGGCATGAATTTATGGAAAATTGACAGCGATACAGAAGAAATGAAATAAACTTAACAAAAAGAAAGGAGGGTTACTATGGCAGGCTTCAGTTCGGATTATATACCATCGTTTTCAACAATGCTGCTTGATAAACATAAGAACGGCAGGTTCTGGTATGAAACCAAATGTCCGCGCTGCGGGAATGATGATGTCAGCGAAAAAAACATCAACGAAACCGCATATATAGTATGTGAAAAATGTGGATATATGGAAAAAGCAGAAAGAAAAGAACGAATAACGAGCAAAAAATCGCACAAAGAAAAAGATGCATGAGCATAAATACCGGAAACCTTTCACTTTTCAGGTTTCCGGTATTTTTTATGCTGTTTTCAGAAAACCCGGATTATGATATAATAGGAGCACTTAGCGAGGTATTTTCGAGCTTAGTGCGAGTCATGCTGTGCATAATAGGAGCACTTAGCGAGGTATTTTTGAGGAAACAGATTATGAATCAGAAAGTATTAAAAGTTTTAGAATATGACAAAATAATTTCTCTTCTTATGGAGCAGGCCACCTCAGATTCCGGCCGGGAGCTGTGCCAGAACCTGCTTCCCATGACTGATCCGGAACGGATCGAACAGGCACAGAGGGAAACGGGCGACGCCTTAAACCGGATTTTCCGCAGAGGAACCCTCTCCTTCTCCGGCCTTAAAAATCCCGGCTTTCAGATGAAGCGCCTGGAAATCGGGGGCACTCTGAACATTGACGATCTGCTGATGATCTGCCGTCTGCTGGAAATCGCCAAACGCGCAAAGTCCTACTCCCGGGAAGTCCGCGAGGACACTCCCGCCGATTCACTGGACGAGCTGTTTGCCGGTCTGGAACCGCTGACGCCTTTATGCGACGAGATCCGCAGATGTATTATTTCTTCCGATGAGATTGCGGACGATGCCAGCCCGAAGCTGCACAGCATCCGGCGTTCCATCCGGAATATCAATGATAAAATTCACAGTTCCATGAACAGCCTGCTGAACAGTTCCACTACCCGTTCCTATCTGCAGGACGCAGTCATCACCATGCGCAATGACCGCTACTGTCTTCCGGTAAAAGCAGAGTATAAGAACCAGGTGCCGGGCATGATTCATGACCAGTCCTCCACAGGCTCCACGCTCTTCATTGAGCCTATGTCTGTGGTAAAGCTGAATAATGACCTGAAGGAAGCCTTTCTGCAGGAAAAAGCGGAAATCGAAGTGATTCTGGCGGATCTCAGCAATAAAACCGGAGAATACGCTGCGGAAATCATACGGAACTACAAGCTTCTCACCCGGCTGGATTTTATTTTTGCCAAAGGGAAGCTGGCGAAAATACACAACGGTATGGCTCCCGTCTTCAACAGCGAGGGACGGATCCATATCCGCAAAGGACGGCATCCGCTTCTGGATCCCAAACGCGTCGTTCCCATTGATGTATGGCTGGGTGAGGATTTCCATCTGCTGATTATCACCGGTCCCAACACCGGCGGCAAGACAGTCTCTCTGAAAACAGTGGGACTTCTGACGCTGATGGGGCAGGCAGGACTTCACATTCCCGCCGCAGATCGCTCCGAGCTTTCTATCTTTAAACAGATTTACGCGGATATCGGGGATGAACAGAGTATTGAGCAGAATCTGAGTACGTTTTCCTCTCATATGACCAACATTGTGTCAATCCTGAAAAAGGCCAACCGGGGAAGCCTGGTGCTTTTTGACGAGCTCTGTGCCGGGACAGATCCCGATGAGGGCGCAGCCCTGGCTATTTCGATTCTGGATCAGCTTCGCCGCAGAGGCATCCGCACAATGTCCACAACCCATTACAGTGAAATCAAGCTTTATGCGCTTTCCACAGAGGGCGTGGAAAACGCCTGCTGTGAATTTGATGTGGAGACACTGAGCCCCACTTACCATCTTCTGATCGGAATTCCCGGCAAAAGCAACGCCTTTGCCATCTCACAGAAGCTGGGGCTCGCGCCCAGGCTGATCGAAGACGCCAGAAACCGGATTTCCAAGGAAAATGAAAGCTTCGAGGATGTTATTGCCGATCTGGAAGAAAGCCGCCGTACCATCCAGCGGGAACAGGCGGAAATCAGCCGTTACAAGGCAGAAGCGGAAGAACTGAAGAAACAGCTGGAAGCCAGACAGGAAAAGCTGAACCAGAGCCGTGACCGGATTCTCCGGGAGGCGAATGAACAGGCCGCAGCCATCTTAAAAGAGGCGAAAGATACTGCCGATGAAACCATCCGCAACTTCCATAAATTCGGAAAGGCCGGAATTGATGCAGCCGCCATGGAAAAAGAACGCGAGAAGGTCCGGAAAAAAATGACCTCCGCACAGAAAAAGGCTTCTGTTGCAAACAAACCGGTGGAGAACACAAATGTTCCCAAAAAACTCCGTCTGGGAGACAGCGTAAAAGTCCTCAGCATGAATCTGAAAGGTACTGTCCATACGCTTCCGGACGCCAGGGGCAATCTTTTTGTCCAGATGGGTATCCTTCGTTATCAGGTCAACATTAAAGATCTGGTACTTCTGGAAGACGAGAATCCGATTCAGGCCCGTGCGCCGAAAACCGGAGCAGGAAAACTGAAAATGTCCAAAACGCTTTCTGTCTCTCCTGAGATCAATCTGATCGGCATGACAGTGGACGAAGCAATGTCCGTGCTGGACAAATATCTGGATGACGCCTATCTGGCTCATCTGAAAAGTGTCCGGATCGTTCACGGCAAAGGAACCGGCGCGCTTCGGAAAGCAGTACAGAACCATTTGAAACGGCAAAAATATGTATCCGAATTCCATCTGGGCGAATTCGGGGAGGGAGACGCAGGCGTGACGATTGCCACCTTTGAATAAGGCCGGACATCATTCCTGATTCTTCGCAAAAAAAGGAGAAAAACATGGCAACAAAACAAAAAATTCTCATTGTAGATGACGACGACAACATCGCGGAGCTGATCTCCCTGTATCTGATCAAGGAATGTTACGATACAAAGACCGTCGGCGACGGAGAATCCGCTCTTCTGGAGTATAAAAACTATCAGCCGGATCTGATTCTGCTGGATCTGATGCTTCCGGGCATTGACGGCTATCAGGTCTGCCGTGAGATCCGCGCGCAGTCCAATGTACCGATCATCATGCTTTCCGCCAAAGGCGAAGTATTTGATAAAGTTCTGGGACTGGAGCTGGGTGCGGATGATTATATTATCAAACCCTTTGACTCCAAGGAGATGGTGGCCCGGGTCAAGGCAGTTCTCCGGCGCTACCAGACTGCCGCTCCGAAAAAACAGGATCCGGACATCAAGTGTGTAGAATACCCGGATCTTGTCATTAATCTGACCAACTATTCTGTTTTATATAAAAATCAGGTCATTGACATGCCGCCCAAGGAACTGGAGCTTTTATACTTCCTCGCCTCCTCCCCGAATCAGGTATTCACCCGCGAACAGCTCCTGGACAATATCTGGGGCTACGAATATCTGGGCGACACCCGCACCGTAGACGTTCATGTCAAACGTCTCCGGGAAAAAATCAAGGATCACAAAAACTGGGGAATCACTACCGTCTGGGGAATCGGCTACAAGTTTGAAACACGGTAAAGAGGTGATCCATCCATGACAGTAAAATCAAAAAAGCAAAACGCCAGACAAAACAGAGAACGTCAGAAAGAGCCTCGCATGAAAAGGAGGCTCCTTTTGCGTATGATTCTGGCCTATATTCTCTTTGTAATCGTCGGATTTATCGGGACAACCCGGCTGGCTGCCAGAAATGATCATCCTCTGATGGATGTCACCGCGACCCTTTCCGATATCCGTGAATATTTTCTCAGCGGTTCCTACTTTAAGACCTGGCTGATTCTCTGTCTGGCCGGTCTCATTCTTCTATTTGTATACATCCTGACTATCCACCATCCGCTGAAGCGCATGATCCAGTCCGCGGCAGCTTATGCTGACGGAGAGTATCAGACGCCGATACCTGTTTATCGGGAGGACGAACTGGGATTTCTTGCAAACGTCATGAACTTTATGGCCCGGGAGCTGGATTCTCTGGAGGAGGACCAGAGAAAATTCATCTCCAATATTTCTCATGATTTCCGCTCTCCCCTGACTTCCATTAAAGGCTACGCGGAAGCCATGGCTGACGGAACGATTCCTCCGGAGCTGCAGGAAAAATACCTGAACATTATAGTTTTTGAATCAGAACGGCTGGAAAAGCTTACTCAGAGCCTTCTGGAACTGAACAAATACAGCGCCGGCGGCATTTACCTGGATCTCAGCGTCTTTGACATCAATGACCAGATCCGCCGCACAATTCTCACCTTTGAGGGCCGCTGCCAGGAAAAGAATCTGGGATTCGAACTGCATCTTCAGCAGGGCGGTCTGCATGTAAAAGCAGATGCCGCCAAAATCGATCAGGTGCTTCACAACCTTATCGACAATGCTGTGAAATTCAGCAATCCCAATTCTTCTATTGTTATCGAAACTACGCTGCGGAACGGAAAGGCCTTTATCTCCATCAAGGATTCCGGCATCGGCATTCCCAGAGACAGCCTCAGTAAAATCTGGGAACGTTTCTACAAGACGGATCTTTCCCGGGGCAGAGATAAAAAGGGTACCGGCCTGGGCCTCGCCATTGTAAAAGAAATTATTCATGCCCATCATGAAAACATTAATGTTATCAGTACGGAAGGCGTCGGCACGGAATTTATCTTTTCGCTCACTCCGCCCCGTCCGCAGAACTGATTTCCGGATTTGTTCACCCCTTTTTGTCTTGTACGAAAGACTTCCCTGGACTATAATGAGACCAGGATCGAAAAATATTCCATAAAGGAGCAAAACATATGTCCATTTCAAAAAAAGACTTTTTAAAACTGCAGAACGGAAGCGATATCAGAGGTGTCGCCTGCGAAGGCATTGAGGGAGAACATGTTAATCTGACCTCAGAAGCAGCCTTTGCCATCGGACAGGCCTTTGCCCTCTGGCTGATGAAAAAACGGAATCTGAAGCCGGAAGAATGTATTGTAGGCGTCGGTATGGATTCCCGGATCACCGGCCCGAAACTGAAAGCCGCAATCATAAAAGGCCTGATGTCACAGGGAATTTACGTCTCCAACTGCGGGATGGCATCCACCCCGGCCATGTTCATGTCTATCGTCTATCCGGAAACACAATACGACGGCGCATGTATGATTACTGCCAGTCATCTCCCCTTTAACCGGAACGGAATCAAATTCTTTGACCGGGACGGCGGACTGGAACACGACGATATCACCGAAATCCTTGCCATAGCCGCTGATTTGTCCCCTTCTGTTTCCGCGGAAATGCTGGAAGCCGATGTGGCTGTATCAGATAACCGCTATACAGAGATGGAACTGCTGGATCTGTATGCAGCAAAGCTCTGTATGAAAATCAGCAGCGATCTCTCCAATGATGATTACGCAGACGATCCGCTGGCCGGTTTGAAGATTGTAGTAGATGCAGGAAACGGCGCCGGAGGGTTCTTTGCCACAAATGTTCTCGCAGAACTGGGCGCGGATATCACCGGCAGCAATTACCTGGAGCCGGACGGAACCTTCCCCAATCATATTCCCAATCCGGAAAATAAAGAGGCCATGAAGTCCATCTGCGACGCCACAGTAGCTGCGCATGCAGATCTGGGACTGATCTTTGACACTGATGTGGACCGCATGTCTGCCGTTCTGTCTGACGGCACACCAATTAACCGCGACTCCATTATCGCCATGATTGCCGCGATTCTGGCTCCCGATTACCCGGGCAGCACGATTATTACAGACTCCGTGACTTCAGACCGTCTTACAGACTTTCTGGAGCGCCGTCTGGGGTTAAAGCATCTGTGCTTCAAACGCGGCTATAAAAATGTCATTAACAAGTGCAGAGAGCTGAATGCCGCAGGAGAAATCAGTCCCCTGGCCATGGAAACCTCCGGCCACGGGTGCCTGAAGGAAAACTACTATCTGGATGACGGCGCTTACCTGGCCGTGAAACTGGTAGTTGCGGTCGCAAAAGCAAAAAAACAGGGAAAAACCATAGATCATCTGATTGCAGATTTTGACACTGTATGCGCTCCCCGCGAGGTCAGATTCCCTATTCTGACAGAGGATTTTAAATCTTACGGAACTTCCGTACTGGAAGAGTTCAAAAACCGCGCGGCTGCCTCCGGTTATGAACTTCCTTTCTCTTATGAGGGCATCCGAATCCGCTTTGCCGGCGTATGCAGCGGCTGGGTTCTTCTGAGAGCTTCACTTCATGATCCTGTAATGGTTATGAACCTGGAAGGCAGGACAGAGACTGATCTGGAAATAATTACCGGTATTACCCAGAGTCTTATGGAAGGCTTCGAGTATCTGGATATATCGGCACTGTAAAAAGAATACGAACTGTACAGCATGAAAAAGCTGCATCCTGGGCGGGATGCAGCTTTTTCGCTTTACACTTTTTCAAGTATAAAATTAGGAGTTTGGTTTTTTATGAAGGTTTGGTATTTATATAAATTGAGATATTTCAAATTTGTTTTGTTCTTTTTCAAGAACAAGTTTATAATACCCTATGTTTTGCAAAATGAGAAATAGATTTTTCCTGCATATTAATCACTTTTTCTTATTATTTATAATTCCTGTATATTTTTTCTATTATTTCGTATGCATTTTATACAACAGATTCTTTACTCTCGCCTTACATTATATGCACAATCACCCGAAACATTTCATGTCTGTTAATTATTTGGCAGTTTTTTTATTGAATTTCTCCTTTATAAAAAATGCATAAATTAACTAAAAACTCACTTATTTTGACAATATTGCAGTCATTTTATGATATTATACGGCAAAAAATCCCCCGAAAACCATATTGCGGTTTTCGGGGGATTATCCCTCATCTGATTAAACCAGCTCGAGAACTACCTGCATAGCGCCGTCACCCTTACGGGGTCCGATCTTTACGATACGTGTATATCCGCCATTGCGGTCTTTATACTTGGGTGCGATCTCAGTAAATAACTTATCTACCAGATCTACCTTCTTTGTATCTCTCTTCTTTGCGCCGGTCTCTACTACCGGATAAAGAACCTTCAGCATCTGTCTTCTTGCATGAAGACGGGAAGGCATATCCTTTTTAATAGTTTTGTCAACTTCGTCATATACGGTCACTTTCTTGCCGTCTACAACCTCTTTGACTCTCTTGCCGTCTTTATCTTTGCGGGCAACTTTAGCTTTTACAGTTACCTCCTCAAAGTTATCAGCCTCTTTTACTGCGGAAGCAATCAGGCCCTCAGCAACTTTGCGAACCTCTTTTGCTCTTGCCTCTGTAGTAATGATCTTTCCATTGTACAGCAGTGCTGTAACCTGATTTCTGATCAGGGCCTTTCTCTGGTCAGATGTTCTTCCTAATTTACGATACTTTGCCATTTTTCAGTCCTCCAATCTTGTGGCACATCCGGCAGCGCTCCCTGGTCTTATCCACCGAATGCTCGTACACGGCTCTGCCATGTACCTGTATGACCCGCAGGCCATTACATTAGTTCCTCCACTCATGAAACTGACCGGGCAGCGCTCATCGGACTTATCCGCCCCGCCATATGAGTTATTCGAACCTTCAGCTGAGACGATTATTCCTCGCCCTGATTCAGCTGAAGACCCAATTCTTTTAATTTTGCCAGTACTTCCTCTAAAGACTTGCGTCCCAGATTCCGAACCTTCATCATATCTTCCGGTGTTCTGTTTGTCAGTTCCTCAACAGTGTTGATACCTGCCCGTTTCAGGCAGTTGTAGGAACGAACGGACAGCTCCAGTTCATCGATGTTCATCTCCAGAACCTTTTCTTTTGCGTTGTCTTCCTTCTCAATCATAACCTCTGCGGTCTTCGCATTCTCGGAAAGATCAATAAAAAGATTCAGATGCTCGCTCAGAACCTTTGCCGCAAGGCTGACCGCCTCATCCGGCTCAAGGGTTCCATTGGTATATACATCCAATGTAAGTTTATCATAATCAGTGATCTGGCCCACACGGGTATTCTCCACGGAGAGATTTACCCGGTCAACCGGGGTGTAGATAGAATCCACTGCAATTACGCCGATAGGAGTATCTTCGCTCTTATTCTTATCGGAGCTGACATATCCGCGTCCTTTTGTAATGGTAAGCTCCATATAAAGCTTGGAATCTGCGCCGCCGTTCAGGTGCGCAATCACCAGATCCGGATTCATGATCTGAATGTCCGGATCCACCTGGATATCAGCAGCAGTTACGACACCCTCACCTTCAAATTCAATGTAAGCAACTTTAGACTCATTTGTCGGACTGGTATTCTTTAACGCCAAATTCTTAATGTTCATAATGATTTCAGTTACATCCTCTTTCACACCGGGAATGGAGCTGAATTCATGTAAAACACCATCAATCTTGACCTGACTTACCGCGGCGCCCGGCAGAGAGGAAAGCATGATTCTTCTCAGAGAATTACCCAGAGTCGTACCATATCCTCTTTCGAGGGGCTCTACGACAAATCTGCCGTACTTTTTGTCTTCTGAAATCTCAGCAATCTCAATTTTGGGTTTTTCAAAATCGAACACTACATAGTCCTCCTTTAAAGATTTAAAACGCAGCGCTCGCCCGGAATATCTTTCGGCACTGCTTATTGCCTACATGATTATTTGCTATATAACTCGACGATGAGCATCTCGTCTACCGGAACGTCGATCATCTCTCTTGTGGGGAGCTCTTTTACAACACCTTTCAGGTTCTCCTGATCAGACTCCAGCCACTCCGGTACGATACGTCCGCCTGTCACCTCAAGAATATCTTTATATCTCTGAGATCCTTTGGATTTCTCTCTGATCTCAATGGTATCACCTGCTTTGATCAGGTAAGAAGGAATATTTACGCACTTTCCGTTTACCAGAACATGCTTATGATCAACGATCTGTCTTGCCTCTCTTCTTGTTCTTGCAAAGCCAAGACGGAAAATAACATTGTCCAGTCTGCTCTCCAGCATGATCATCAGGTTCGCACCTGTCATGCCTTTCATACGGTCAGCCTTTACATAATAATTGTGGAAAGGCTTCTCCAGAACGCCGTAAATAAATTTGGCTTTCTGCTTTTCTCTCAGCTGAAGACCGTACTCGGAAACTTTTCTGTTGCTTCTCTTTAACTGTCTGTTTGATTTCTTATCTATTCCTAAATATGTTGGTTCCAAACCAAGTGATCTGCATCTTTTAAGAACAGGTACTCTATTTACTGCCATGTTAGATTAACCTCCTGATTAGACTCTTCTGCGTTTGGGCGGGCGGCAGCCGTTATGCGGCACCGGTGTTACGTCTGTAATACTTGTTACTTCAAGACCTGCTGCGGAAAGAGCACGGATCGCAGCCTCTCTTCCTGAACCCGGTCCTTTTACAAAAACGTCAACTGTCTTTAAACCATGAACCAGAGCAGCCTTTGTAGCAGTCTCTGCAGCCATCTGTGCAGCATAGGGAGTAGATTTCCTTGAACCTCTGAATCCAAGACCACCAGCACTCGCCCATGACAATGCATTGCCCTGGGTGTCAGTCAATGTAACAATGGTATTATTGAAAGAAGACTGAATATGTGCCTGTCCGCGTTCAACGTTTTTCTTTACACGCTTTTTCGTTACTTTTTTTGCAACTTTCTTAGCCATAATTAAACTAACCTACTTTCTGATCTTATTTTTTCTTGTTTGCTACTGTTTTCTTAGGACCTTTTCTTGTTCTGGCGTTGGTCTTTGTCTTCTGACCGCGAACCGGAAGTCCTTTTCTGTGGCGGATACCACGATAGCATCCGATCTCCTGAAGTCTCTTGATGTTCATGGCAATGTCTCTTCTGAGATCACCTTCTACCATAACACCTTCTGTCTCAATTGCCTCGCTGATTGCCTTTACTTCTTCGTCTGTAAGGTCTTTGCAGCGGGTATTGGGGTCAACATTTGCTGTAGCAAGCAGACGGTTTGATGTAGCAACACCGATACCGTAAATATAAGTCAACCCAATCTCTACACGTTTCTCTCTTGGTAAATCTACACCTGCGATACGAGCCATGTGTGTTTACACCTCCATAAAGTTTTCCTTGGACAATCGTCCTTTTTTAGTTTCGTGCAGTGCTTTTACTCATTCCGTGAACAGCGAATGTTTGAGGGAACTTCGCTGCAGCCGCACACAGAAAAAGTCTCAGGCTCACTGCTGCCCTTCTGATTCAAACAGATCCTGTTCCAAATCGGTGCTCTGTGGCAGAGTCATCCGGGGAGGAACGGATTTACGCAGTTTAAGCTTCGCTCCAACCTGCTCTCATCATCTAACTATGAAAGTACTTCGCACATGGCTGTCAACTTTCATATTTATATAGAATGATAATTAACCCTGTCTCTGTTTGTGTTTCGGATTCTCACAAATAATCATGATACGTCCTTTTCTCTTAATAACTTTGCACTTCTCGCACATCGGTTTAACTGATGATCTGACTTTCACAGTAAATCCTCCTTTCCTCTCTGCATAAAAAGCCCCATGTTACAGGCCTTTTACGCTCTTGAATGTGCCCGGGAATAAGCGTACAAATATGCGCAATACTCCCTTGGTTTCTCAAAGCGTCAATTAGCATTATAACACGGGGTTTTCTGCAATGCAAACACTTTTTTCACTTTTTGGAAAATATTTTGCAACAGTTCAGCCATGACAGTAAATCGGAAAGAAAAGGACTGCTGGCAGATTTTTTCTTTCCGATTTACTGTTATGAGCGGAGCGCCCGGGCAATAAGCAAAACGAAGAGCTGCGAAGCAGCGAATTCTGCGCAGCAGAATGTTTTGTGCATGTACCGGGCTGAACTGATACAATTATTTTATTATTTGTCTCTCCAGATAATCCGTCCCTTGGTCAGATCATAGGGAGACAACTCCAGAGTTACCTTATCTCCGGGAAGAATACGGATAAAATTCATCCGCAGCTTTCCGCTGATAGTCGCCATAATCTGATGGCCGTTCTCAAGCTCCACTTTGAAAAATGCGTTGGGAAGCTTCTCCACAACAACACCTTCCACTTCAATCACATCTGCTTTTGACATTCACGTTCCTCCTGTTTTCAAATGTCAGCTCATTCATACTCAACACTTTCTCCCCTTTTACAAATCCCGGATTTTACTGAAAGTGTTCTTCCTTTTCCATGCTCTTTTCATAAAGTTTCAGGGCCCGCTTCAATTCCACATCTCCGGGAAGCGTCTCCCGGCAGAGCAGCTCCTCCACCGGCCCCGGTATCTTTTTAATGATCTGAATATGCTTTCTGTTTTTCTTCTTGGGCCGTGCCGCAGGCTTTAACCTGCCGTCCGCCAGATAAACATACTCTTCCTCTTCTTTTATAATGACATAAATCTGTCCTTTATCGTGCCCCGCTTTTGATCTCGCCAGCTTAGCCTCCATCTGTACCTCCCGCTTACTCCATGTCTGCCCTTTCGGCATCTGTAAGGGTCAGTATTTCCGGTTCCCCATCTGTAATGAGCACCGTGTTTTCATAATGGGCGGACAGGGATCTGTCACGGGTCACAACGGTCCATTCATCATCCAGCCAGTCTACCTCCCAGCCGCCGGCATTGATCATCGGTTCGATAGCCAGAGTCATTCCTTTCTTCAGACGGATTCCTCTGCTTTTCTGATGAAAATTCGGTATCTGAGGATCTTCATGAAGCACAGCTCCCACTCCATGGCCAACCAGATCCCGGACAACTCCGTATCCGAAGCCTTCACAGTAATCTCCGATGGCGTTGGAAATCTCATGAAGATGACACCCCTCCTTCGCATACCGGATTCCTTCAAAAAAGCTCTGGCGGGTACGCTCAATCAGCAGTCTGGCCTCCTCAGAGACCTGGCCGATGGCATGGGTTCTTGCCGCGTCGGAATGATATCCTTTATAAATACATCCCATATCCAGGCTGACAATATCGCCTTCTTTGATGATGCGGTCTTTGCTCGGAATCCCGTGCACCACTTCCTCGTTAATAGATACACATACGGAACCCGGGAACCCGTTATAGTTTTTAAAATTAGGAATACATCCATAACTGCGGATCATTTCCTCTGCCTTCTGATCCACCTCAAGGGTAGACATTCCGGGCTTTAATTCCCTTCCCAGTTCCTCGTGTACTTTTGCAATAATCCTGCAGGCCTCGCGCATCAATGCGATCTCGCGGTCTGATTTAATAGATACTGACATAAACTGCCTCCGTTTAAGTTACTGTTCTTAGTATTAAAACCTTAACAATAACCCATTTAAGCCTCTAATACTTTTATAATCGCCTCAAAAACAGCATCCATCGGCTGTGTACCGTCCACTGTTTTCAGGATGCCCTGATTGCTGTAATATTCAATCAGCGGCTGCGTCTGCTCATGGTATACATCCAGACGTTTCTTCACGGTCTCCGGCTCATCATCGGCTCTCAGTACGACCTCTTTTCCGCAGCGGTCACAGATTCCCTCCACCTTTGTGGGAATATTTACGATATGATAGGTTGCTCCGCAGTTCAGGCATACCCTTCTTCCTGACATTCTGTTGATGATATTTTCATCCGGAACATCTACATCTACCGCATAATCCATCTTTTCACCGCGCTTATCCAGCGCGTCTGTCAGACACTCTGCCTGGGGAATTGTGCGCGGGAAACCATCCAGAATAAATCCGTTTTTGCAGTCATCCTGGGAGATCCGGTCTACGACCAGATCACAGGTCAGCTCATCCGGAACCAGAAGTCCCTGGTCCATATAGGTTTTTGCTTTCTTTCCAAGTTCAGTTCCGTTTTTGATATTTGCACGGAAAATGTCACCTGTGGAAATGTGCGGAATGTCATACTTATCCGCAAGCATTTTGGCCTGTGTTCCTTTGCCGGCACCCGGTGCCCCTAACATTATAATTTTCATTTTGCTCCTCCTTTATATAAAAATCATTTTATATGGTTCAAAAAGCAAAAAGAGATACCATTATCCCTGGTATCTCTTTCATTCACAATAGCGCTCAATGGAAAATCTCTTCAGAATTTTCCAGAATTAATCATTTAAAAAACCTTTATAATTTCTAACGAGCATTTGAGATTCAATCTGCTTCAGGGTTTCAATGACAACGCCTACAATAATGATCAGTGATGTGCCACCGAAAGAAACGCTCGCATTGAACACTCCCTCAAAGAAGATCGGGATAATCGCTACTATTACCAGACCTACAGCTCCGATAAATATAATATAGTTCAGCATCTTTGCCAGATAGTCACTGGTAGGTTTTCCCGGACGGATACCAGGAATAAAACCACCCTGTTTCTTCATATTATCTGCAATCTCCAGCGGATTGAAGGTGATAGAGGTATAAAAGTATGCAAAAGCAATTACCAGCAAAATGTATATACCCAGGCCGATATTATTTATCGGCGTCTCAAAATCGAACCAGTTGGTCTGAGATAACATGTTCAGAATTTTACCTCCGATGCCGGACCCCCCTGTGACACCTGCCAGATTACAGATAATCACGGGGAACATCAGAAGCGACTGTGCAAAGATAATCGGGATAACGCCTGCGGTGTTTATTTTCAGCGGAATATGAGAGGACTGTCCTCCTACCTGTTTTCTTCCCATTACCTTGCGGGAATACTGTACAGGAATCCTTCTCTGCGCTCCCTGAAGCAGTACTACCAGAATAACGATTCCTACAATAATCGCTATAATGATTGCCGCATTCAGAACTGCATTTGCGATTTCTTTTCCCTGCACAAACTGTTCAAATAACCGAGTCAGATCAGAGGGGATTCTCGAGATAATATTAATCACCAGGACGATGGAAATTCCATTTCCGACACCCTTCTCCGTGATTCTCTCACCAATCCACATAACAACTGTAGAACCTGCTGTCAATGTAATAACTGTCATTATCACATTCAATGCATTATACTCAAGCAGCAGCCCCTGCCTTCCAAAACCTATGGACATGGCAAGTGACTCCAGTACAGCAAGCGCAACTGTGAGGTATCTCGTGATTGCAGTAAGCTTCTTTCTTCCCTCTTCTCCATCCTTGTGCAGCTCTTCAAACTTCGGAATCGCAATCGTCAGAAGCTGAATAATAATGGAAGAAGTAATGTACGGAGTGATATTCAGGGCGAATACTGACATGTTCTCAAAAGAACCGCCAGTAATCGCATCAAAAAATCCGAATGCTCCGCTCGCATTTTCGGAGAACCAGTTTGAAAAGAATTCTCCGTTGATTCCGGGAATCGGAAGCTGTGAGCCAATACGCACTACAATCAGCATAAGAAGCGTAAATATCAGACGCTTTCTTATTTCCTTGATCTTAAATGCATTACGTATCGTTTCGAGCATTAGATCACCTCTGCTTTTCCGCCCAGGGCTTCAATTTTCTCCTTTGCTGAACCACTGAATGCGTTTGCCTGAACAGTGAGTTTCTTTGTCAGCTCTCCATTACCAAGGATCTTTACTCCATCCTTCGGATTTCTGACAATTCCAGCCTCAATAAGAGTCTCAACTGTTACTACAGCATCATTGTCAAATGCTTCCAGTGATGAAATATTTACAGCAACGATTTCCTTGGAGTTTCTGCATGTGAAACCTCTCTTGGGAAGTCGTCTGTATAAAGGCATCTGACCACCTTCAAATCCGGGTCTCGGAGCTCCGGAACGAGCTTTCTGACCTTTGTGGCCCTTACCTGCGGTCTTACCATTTCCTGAACCATGGCCGCGGCCTCTTCTGAAGTTATCACTCTGCTTGGAGCCCTCTGCCGGTCTTAAGTTAGATAATTCCATCGTACGTAGCACCTCCTTTATTAAATTTCCTCAACTTTTACCAGATGTCTTACCTGCTGAATCATTCCTCTGACAGCTGCATTGTCCGGAAGCTCAACGCTCTTGTTCAGCTTGCGCAGCCCCAATGCTTCTACTGTCTTTACATGTTTCGGAACTGCTCCGATTGTGGATTTAACAAGTGTGATTTTTAACTTATCTGCCATTTGTCTGTCCCTCCTTAACCAAGAATCTCTTCTACGGACTTACCGCGAAGTCTTGCAACTTCCTCCGGGGATTTCAGCTGGCCCAGTGCAGCGATTGTTGCAAGAACAACATTCTGCTTATTATTGGAACCCAGGGACTTGGTACGAATGTTGCGGATACCTGCAAGCTCGCACACGTTACGAGCAGGACCGCCGGCAATAACACCGGTACCTTCCGGAGATTTCTTTAATAATACAGATGCACCTGTATGTTTGCCCATTGTATCATGTGTAATACTGTTGTTCTCATCCAGCTTAACCTCGATGAG
>CAMLYL010000019.1 GCA_946491665.1 uncultured Lachnospiraceae bacterium
CCTTGATTGCCCATCAGCAAAGACGGGCGGGACTGTCAACGGCGGCGCATTTATTCCGTAATTCTTTTTGGGGAATGTGGGAATTATTGTTACAGAGAAAAGCTTTCCCGGAACTTGTAATCCAGACCTTCGTTGCGTTGGATGTTGCACGTCCTTCGGCAATGTGTACATGAACCGGTTCCAGTGGATCATTTTCATTTGACCAGAAATATATGGTATAAGGGCCGATCTTAAAAATTTGAGGCATTTGTAAAGCCCCCTTCCCTGGAAAATTCCATGATCAGATGGGCGTTGTTCCGGATCAGTTCTCTGAAGTATGCCATTTCAGCTTCTGAATAGCCATTGATATCTTCCCACATGTAGTCCGGGAGATAGCAGGTGGCATTGTGAAACCCGTCTTTCAGATCCGGGGTTTCAATATATACCTTTACGCGCCCATCCGGCAGCATTTCGGAATGGGTAATTTCTGTGTCATCATGTAAGGTCATATAGGGATACATCATATAAAACATCTCCTCCTTGTAGATTTACTGATATGTTGGGATAGATCACTGGGGGATTTAATCAATATATTTTCGCTGAATGTCTTTGATATATCAGGTGGGGAGATGCCCCCCCGCCGCTATAGGCGGTGAGCAACAAATCAGTATCAGTGGCGGGGATCAATCCCCCACCTGATATACGCTCCGCGGGGATGCGCAGGGATTCGGTAAGGAAGATGTCAGCTGAAGCTGACCCGAATCCCGCGCCAAGACCCGTGAGCGGGTCTTGAATTTTCATCTCTCTTTCCTAGATGATATAATAATATTTTGATTTTGCAAATATTAAATTCCAAAATTCTTGAAAATTCTTTTGAAGATCTATTGATATTCCAATAAAAACGGATTAATACATAAGAGTACTCCAGGATAAATGGCTCGGGGGAGTATTCTGTATATCAGGTGGGGAGATGACTCCCGCCTCTATATGCGGTGAGTAACAAATCAGTATCAGTGGCGGGTGTCAATCCCCCACCTAATATACGCTCCGCGGGGGCGCTGAACGTCCAGTGGACGTTCGCTTAGCGCCGACCGGAGTGGAACGGAGACCGCAGGGATTCGGTAAGGAAGATGTCAGCTAAAGCTGACCCGAATCCCGCGCTAAGACCCGGGAGCGGGTCTTGAATTTATAAAATCTTTATTTCTATACCCTTAATCCACAGCCGGAAGTGAAATGATAAACTCGGTTCCGACATTTATCTGGCTTCTGACAGAGATATCTCCGCCGTGGAGGTTCACAATCTGTTTTGCAATAGCCAGTCCGAGACCGCTGCCTTCCGGTTTTTTACCGCCTGTTCTCCGGTGCCTGCTTTGAGGATCTTGTGAAAGCCCTCCATTTTCAAAGTCTTTTCCAGCAGATTCGAAATATCCGGTTCGTCATCAACAATCAGGATCTTATATTCACTCATCGTACATCTTCCTTTCAGGACAGATTTCTTTATTTATTATATTTCTCCGGGGAGAAGAAAACAAGGCAAAAGGTGAAGCGGGAAAATATGTTTTGCGGTGTGAATAAATTATGTGTAAAACCGGGAATCGTGTAATTGACACCGGACATAATATGGGATAGAATGGATGAGAACATTTGTTCTTTGCGAACAAATGGAAAGGACAGAATTTGCCGGGGAAGATTTTGATGTGGATGAGAGAAGATATCAGGCATCAGAATAAGGCGGCTCAGATGCATCAGAACGCTGAAAAAGTATTCGCTGGTGCATCAGAAGAAGCGGGATTTTATATAGAAAAAGAATCCGTCATGAAGAGGAGAAAGAATAGCAATGGATCATTTTGAATTAATATCAGAATACAAACCAACCGGCGACCAGCCCCAGGCCATCGCCGAGCTGGTAAAAGGATTCAAAGAGGGCAATCAATTTGAAACTTTGCTGGGCGTTACCGGTTCCGGAAAGACGTTTACGATGGCAAACGTGATCCAGGCGCTGAACAAGCCCACGCTGATCATATCTCATAATAAAACCCTGGCGGCGCAGCTTTACGGGGAGATGAAGGAGTTTTTCCCCAATAACGCAGTGGAATATTTTGTCTCCTAGTGTGCCGGGGCCGGAAAATGAGGTATATTTAGTACTTTTTCGTGCTATTTAGTCCGGATTTTGTGGACAGAATAGGTCGAGACGGACTGGATGATACCAGGCGGACAAAATGATTTTGTGACTTTTTGCAGGGTGGATTAGCTGATAATGACTTCGGCATAGATTAATATAGACGACTGAAAGGGATAGAGACTTGTATCAGCCTTATTTAACAGGTATAATTAATTATGTTAAAACGATAGATGATTGGGAGGGCGATTCATGGAAAAATTAGAATATATTATCGAAGACAGCACGATAGCAGAGGTATTAGGTGTACAAAATTTTTCGAATGAAGAGTCGGCAATTTTGGAACTTGTTAAAAATGCATATGACGCCCAGTCACCAGATGTTATTGTTATAATTTCTAAAGAACAGATTATAATTGAAGATAATGGTATTGGAATGAATCGTCAAAAAATACTTGAGGCCTGGATGCATGTGGGAAGGAGTGACAAAGAATATATAATAGGAAAAGGAGAAGCGGCAAGGGTGTTGGCTGGATCTAAAGGAGTTGGTAGATTTGCTATAGCACGTTTAGGTGCCCAAGCAAGTGTTTTTACGAAGATGAAAGATCAAGAAGCCGTTTTATGGAAAACAGATTGGAATACTAATACATTGGAGCCTTATCAAGAATTAAAAGAAAAAGGAACCAAAATAATTATTGAGAATCTTCGGGACAATTGGACAGAAGCACGAGTTCGTAATTTGCGTGATTTCTTATCTAGAACTTATAATGATGATAAAATGACGATTCAAGTCGAGTATAAAAAAAATAGAGAGGAAGTAAAGAGGTATTTTGGGGAAATACAATTAGGTGTCAATTGTGTTAGTGTAATTAAATTACGCTATCAAGCAAATTCACAAATGTTGATATGCGATATAGAATCCGATGAATTTAAAGAAAGTGCACAGGAAATATGCCCTAAAATTGACCTAAAAGGTCAGAAAATAGAGATAAATATAGCAGATGAACTCAATAATATGAAGGAAGAGCTGATAGAAGAAATAACAGATAAAGAGTGGAATGGCTTATTGGCAGATGTAGGAGATTTCTCAGCAGAATTGTACTTTTCTTTAAAAAATTCATCAGCAGTAGATGCGGAAAAATTTTATTATAAGCACAGAATGCTGGAAGAAAGATATGAGTCAGGCGTTGTTCTGTATAGAAATGCGTTTAGTATATCCTCTTATGAGGGGAAAAAAGACTGGCTTGGATTTGGAAAACGTTCCAGGATATCTCCGGCGGCAGCTACGCATCCCACGGGAGCCTGGCGTGTGCGAGAGAATCAAATGTCAGGAAAAGTTATTATTGATAAAAAGGAAAACAGAAGATTATCAGATCTGATGAACAGACAGGGGCTAGTAGAAAATGATACTTATAAGTTGTTCATTGCCATTATTATTACCGGGATAAATAGTTTTGAAAGATATAGGCAGAGTATTATTCGAAGTATAGCAAAAAGTAATGATGTGAAAGAGGATCCAACGCCAAAAGTAATTGATAACATAATAAGAAATCCTAAAAGATTGTCGGAACTCTCATTAGAGGAAACGAAAAAATTATTAAATGAATTAAAGCAAATAAAGAGAGAAAATAGAGAAAGCAAAAGGCAGATGGATGAGACGGAGAAAAGATACAAATATGATATTCGTTTGTTGAATATGCTTGCTACCTCAGGATTAAAAGCAACATCTATTGCACATGAAATGCATAATGATAGAAATAGTATTGATGAAAATGTGGACTATATCATTGAGGCGCTGAAGAGATATGATTTATGGGACGTTGTGAATGACCGGGAAAACAGAAAATATATGCATAGAGACATTCCGGCTCTTTTGCAAAAAAATCGCAGGATTAATAAAAAGATTATTACTTTTATGGATGTAATGTTGTCAGAATCGGAAAAAGAACAGTTCATGCCCGAAATTATTGATTTAGGAGCTCTTTTTGAAAATATTAAATCTGTTTGGGAAAAAGATTATTCATGGATAGATATACAGTTACTAATAGAAGAAGGATTAGAGTTTAGAAGCGCAAAAGATATTTTCAGAGTCATTTTTGATAATTTGATTCTAAATAGTATTCAACAAAATGATGCAGAAAACGTACTGGAGATTCACATAAGAGCAGAAAAAAAGGGCAGCTATATTCATATGATATATTCTGATAGTGGAAAAGGTCTTGCATCAAAATATAAATATGATCCTATGCGTATTTTGGAAGTGCACGAGACATCAAGGGAAAAAGGTCATGGAATTGGTATGTGGATAGTAAATAATACTATAAATAGTTCGGGAGGAGAAGTTCAGACCATTGATGGACTAAATGGATTTAAAATAGAATTTTTGTTAGGAGGTAAGATATGAGTAAAAAGGAAAAAATAAATTTAGTTTATATTGATGATGATCGTGACGAGGCGATTTCTGCCTATTTAGAGGAATGTTACAGAAATGATATGTATGATATTAAGTATACAGAAATTGAATTTGAGGGAGATAAGGGATATGAGAGTCTATTAGATTCTCCTGATGTGGCTTCTGCTAATGTAATTTTGATTGATTCCAGATTGTTTGAAAATGATCGCATAAAGTCTAAAGGAAAGTTTTCGGGTGAAGAATTTAGAATGATATTGAGAAAGGTGTTTCCTTTTATCGAAGTATTAGTAATTTCGCAAAATGGTGAAAATAAAGAGTTTGATATTATTCCCAAATATAGAAGCGGAAGTTCGGAAACCTCGAAACAATATTATGAACGAGTGTTGAAAGGTAAAATAGATGATAGTATAAAGAAAATAATTACATTTCGAAACATTTCGAAAAAATTGGAAAATAATAAAGGGATTGAAAAATTTTTAGTTGAGAAAACTGTGGACTCTTTAAATGGAATTAATGACTATGATGATTTGTCTAAAGAGGATATCGATAAGTTAATTACTGCTTTTCAAAGTATTGAGTAGGAGCGAAAGTTATGGCAAAAGATAGTGATTATAGAAATACAGTATATTGTCCTGTGTTGGATGACGTAGAGAAACAAAAGGAGGTATTAGAAAAACAAATAAAAGCAGAAGCTCCCAGAACAAAAATAATTTACAATAAAGTAAGTAGCAGAGATAGTATATATTATAAGAAATTTGCAAAAATTTATAATAATAAATGTGCATATTGTGGTGCTATATTAGGACTTTTACCAATTGAATCTTTTGAAATTGATCATTTTTTGAATGAATCATCTTTTCCAAATACGACAGAAGGGAGAATTGAGGCGGGTAGGATGCACAATCTTACGTGGTCCTGCATATCATGTAATCGAGGAAAACGGGGAATAACGATTAAACCGCCGTATGATATTTTGTTAAATGTGGATAATGGAAATATAGCAACTGTCTTCAGAAGAGATAAAGAATATTATATTCAGATTTGCGATACATATAAAAATGATGAATTTATACGGAAATTTTATGAAGCACTCCATTTAGGATATGAAACAAGGCGTTTGGATTATTTGTGTCTGCAGTTAGAAGGACGGTATCAAGCCGAAAAAAATGAAAAACTTAAAATAAAGTTGGGAGAAAGTTTAAGTATTTTGTTAAAGAAGAGGAACCATATGACAATTACAGGCAGGAAATTGTAATGAAAAAATTAGAGAACAAGCTATCAGGCTCATATTATACGCCGATAAAAACAGTTCAATTTATGAAAGCATATTTGTTAAAAGAAAAAAGAAAATACAGAAATATGTTAGAACCATCAGTGGGGGATGGTCGGTTTATAGATGAATTTGAAAAAGACGAAAATATTCAGGAAATTGTAGGTGTGGAATTAATCGGAGAAAAGATCGGAAAATTGAAAAAAAAAGGGTATTCAGATCGTGTAAAGATAGTCGAAGATGATTTTTTATTTTTTTCTGAAAATACAAATAAAAAATATGAATTGATAATTGGAAATCCACCATACATTAGTATCAGAAATATGGAAGACAGCTCAAAAGAAAAAGCAAAACATATTTGTAAGAAATATCAATTGCCAAATACTTTAATGCAAAATATGTGGGTTCCCTTTGTATTAGCAGCATTGTCATGTTTAAAAGAGGGAGGCACTATTTTTTTTGTGCTTCCTATGGAGTTCCTTCAGGTTCAGTATGCAGAAAAAATTAGGTTGTTTTTAGAAGAACATTTTGATACTATACACATTTTGTCTTTTAAAGAAAGGATGTTTCCTGACATTGAACAAGAGTCTTGTTTAGTATATCTAACAAATGAATTTAAAAATGCGCCTTATATTTGTTTGAAATTATATGATGAGTTGGATTCCGATATACCATGCTACTGTTCTAAAATCCAAAGAAATAAGCCATTGAAGAAGTGGACTAATGCTATTTTATCAGATGAGGATATTGACTTACTGTATTTATTTAACTCAAGATATAAAAAGGTTTCAGAGTTTTGTGAAGCATCCCCGGGAATTGTGACCGGGGCAAATAATGAATTTATTTTAACCAAGGAACAAGTGGAGAAGTTAGATTGCCATGCATTCATATTGCCAACGATTCCTAAAAGTAGTATGCTGAGTGGCAAATTTATAATAACTCCGGATGTGGTAAAGAATTTAGGTGAACTGGGAGAAAGAATTTATTTGTTAAATCTTTCAGATGTAGATAAAAAATTATTTTCTCAATCACTAAATACATACTTGGCAGAGATTGGAGAAAAAGAAAATGCTTTACATGTAAAACTAAGGGATAGATATAAGTGCAGAAATAGAAATCCATGGTATGGTGTTCCGATTGTGCGTAATGGGGATCTTTTTTTCTTTAAAAGATATGATAAAATTCCAAGAATATGTGTAAATGAGGCTAATATTTATACAACAGATATTGCTTATAACATGAGATTAAATCCGATATATGATAAAGAAAGTATGGCATTTTGCTTTTATAATTCTTTGACATTGACTCAATGTGAATATTACGGGAGGTATTACGCAGGAGGGGTTTGTGAATTGACACCGAGCGAATTTAAAAAGTTGGTAATCCCGTATCGTGAGATTAGAAAATGTGATATTGAGTTGTTGGAAAAAATGATTAAAGAAAATCAAGGAATAGAAAAGATAATAGCGTTTGTTAATTCGAAGACGATTGATAAAGAGTGGGAGAGTAAAGATATAGCCAAAATAGATGAAATGAGAAAAAAATTAATGAGTAGGAGAATTGTTATAGACAAATAGAGATGCATTCTATTAAAACAGTGAAAACGGAAACTTTAGGACATATTATAAAATAGTATACCCATGTGCTGTAAGGAGATAAATTATGGATCATTTTGAATTAGTATCAGAATACAAACCTACTGGCGACCAGCCCCAGGCAATCGCTAACCTTGTTAAAGGCTTTCAAGAGGGCAACCAGTGCCAGACGCTATTAGGAGTTACTGGATCTGGCAAGACTTTTACAATGGCAAATGTAATCCAACAGTTAAACAAACCGACTCTCATAATAGCTCATAACAAAACTTTAGCAGCACAATTATATAGTGAATTTAAGGAGTTTTTTCCGTCGAATGCTGTCGAATATTTCGTCTCCTATTATGATTACTATCAACCGGAGGCCTACGTCCCTTCTACAGACACCTACATCGCCAAGGATTCCTCCATCAATGATGAGATTGACAAGCTGCGGCTGTCGGCTACGGCGGCGCTGATTGAGCGGAAGGATGTTATTATCGTTTCGTCCGTGTCCTGCATCTACGGTCTGGGTGAGCCGGAGAACTTTGAGAAAATGATGGTTTCCCTGCGTCCGGGAATGGAGAAGGACAGGGATGAAGTGATCCGCCAGCTCATTGATATTCAGTATGATCGGAATGATATGGATTTTCACCGGGGCACCTTCCGGGTTCGGGGGGACACCGTGGAGATTTTTCCGGCGGACCGGGGCGAGACTGCCATCCGGGTGGAGTTTTTCGGTGATGAGATTGACCGGATTACAGAGATCGATGTACTGACTGGAGAGATTAAAAGCCGGCTGGAGCATATCAGCATTTTTCCTGCCTCCCATTATGTGGTTCCCCAGGAAACGATCAACCGGGCGGCGGTTGAGATTGAAAAAGAGATGGAAGAGCGGGTGCGCTATTTTAAGGGAGAGGACAAGCTGATCGAAGCCCAGCGGATTGCGGAAAGAACGAATTTTGATGTGGAGATGCTGCGGGAGACAGGCTTCTGCAGCGGCATTGAGAATTATTCCCGCCATCTTACGAATCAGAAGCCGGGAGAGCCGCCGCACACGCTGCTGGATTATTTCCCGGAAGAGTTTCTGATTATTGTGGATGAGTCACATATTACGGTTCCTCAGATACGGGGAATGTATGCGGGGGACCGTTCCAGAAAAACAACGCTGGTGGACTATGGATTCCGTCTGCCGTCGGCTCTGGACAATCGTCCTCTGAATTTTGAGGAATTTGAAGGACATATTGATCAGATGCTGTTTGTGTCTGCCACGCCCAGCGAGTATGAGGAAAATCATGAGATGCTGCGGACGGAGCAGATTATCCGGCCCACGGGACTGCTGGATCCGAAGATTGACGTGCGCCCTGTGGACGGACAGATTGATGATCTGATCGGAGAGGTGCGGAAGGAGACAGCGGCAGGGCATAAGGTTTTGATTACGACACTGACCAAACGGATGGCGGAGGACCTGACCGATTATATGAAGGAAGTGGGAATCCGGGTAAAATACCTCCACTCAGATATTGATACTCTGGAGCGGGCGGAGATTATCCGGGATCTGCGTCTGGACATTTTTGATGTGCTGGTGGGAATCAACCTGCTCCGGGAGGGACTGGATATACCGGAAATTACTCTTGTAGCCATACTGGATGCGGATAAGGAAGGATTTCTGCGATCGGAGACTTCGCTGATCCAGACCATCGGACGGGCGGCGCGGAACAGCGAGGGACATGTAATCATGTATGCAGACACCGTTACGGATTCCATGCGGGTTGCTATTGAGGAGACAGAACGGCGCCGCGCCATCCAGCAGGCATATAATGAGGAACATGGCATTACGCCCCAGACGATCCGGAAGTCTGTGCGTGATCTGATCAGCATTTCCAGGAAGGTTGCGCAGGAGGAGATGGAGTTTGCAAAGGATCCTGAGTCCATGAGCAAAAAGGAACTGGAAAAACTAATCAGAGAAGTGACAAAGAAAATGAAGAAGGCGGCTGCGGAGCTGAATTTCGAGGCGGCTGCAGAGCTGCGTGACAGAATGATTGCGCTGAAGGAGCAGCTGCGGGATCTGGATCAGTCCTGAGGCTGACAGATCGGGGAGGAAATACATTTACAGAAAGAGAGGCTGTTTTATGGCACATCAGTATATTAAGATCCGGGGAGCGCGCGAACATAATCTGAAGAATATTGACCTGGATCTGCCCAGAGATAAATTCATTGTTTTTACCGGATTATCCGGTTCCGGGAAGTCGTCTCTGGCATTTGATACGATTTACGCGGAGGGGCAGCGGCGTTATATGGAGTCGTTGTCTTCCTATGCGCGGCAGTTTCTGGGTCAGATGGAAAAACCGAATGTAGAGAAGATCGAAGGACTTTCTCCGGCGATTTCAATTGATCAGAAATCGACGAACCGCAATCCCCGTTCTACAGTGGGAACCGTAACGGAGATCTATGATTATTTTCGTCTGCTCTACGCCAGGATCGGAATTCCGCACTGCCCCAGCTGCGGCAAGGAGATTCGCCGGCAGAGTGTAGATCAGATGGCGGATCAGATTATGATGCTTCCGGAGAGAACGAAGATTCAGCTTCTGGCTCCTGTGGTCCGGGGGCGGAAGGGAATGCATCAGAAGCTTCTGGAACAGGCAAAGCGCAGCGGTTATGTGCGGGTGCAGATTGATGGGAGCGTCTATGAGCTGACGGAGGAAATTAAGCTGGACAAGAATATCAAGCATAATATTGATATTGTGGTGGACCGTCTGATTGTGAAGCCGGATATGGGACGCCGCAGACTGGTAGACTCTATTGAAAGCGTGCTCAAACTGGCGGATGGTCTGATGACGGTGGAAATTATCGGAGGAGAGCGTCTGGAATTCTCAGAAAACTTTGCCTGCCCGGACTGCGGGATCAGTATTGATGAAATTGAACCCAGAAGTTTTTCTTTTAATAACCCCTTCGGCGCCTGCCCGGAATGTTTTGGTCTGGGCTTTAAAATGGAGTTTGACGCAGATCTGATTATTCCGGATAAACGTATGTCTATTATGGATGGAGCTATCCAGGTATTGGGCTGGCAGTCAGCCAATACACCGGGAAGTTTTACCCACGCCACACTTGCAGCTCTTGCGCAGGAGTATGGCTTTGACCTGAACACACCTTTCGAAGATTATCCGGAAGAGATTCAGAACATGCTGATTCACGGAACCGGAGGGCGGAAGGTGAAGGTTCGCTATAAAGGGCAGCGGGGCGAGGGCGTCTATGATATAGCCTTTGAGGGCCTGATCAAAAATGTAGAGCGCCGTTACCGGGAAACCGGCTCAGAAACTACAAAACAGGAGTATGAGACATTCATGCGGATTACCCCCTGCAAATGCTGCCACGGGCAGCGTCTGAAAAAGGAATCTCTGGCAGTGACTGTGGCGGACAAAAATATTTATGAAGTGACCTCCATGTCGGTGAAAAATCTTTACAGTTTTATGAATGAGCTGGAACTGACGCCTCAGCAGCAGATGATTGGAGCGCAGGTGCTGAAGGAGATTCGGGCCAGAGTTGGATTTTTAAAGGAAGTTGGTCTGGAATACCTGACTCTGTCACGCTCTACCGGCAGTCTTTCCGGCGGAGAGGCTCAGCGGATCCGCCTGGCGACCCAGATCGGTTCCGGCCTGGTGGGAGTTACCTATATTCTGGACGAGCCAAGTATAGGTCTGCATCAGAGAGATAATGACAAACTGCTGGCGGCGCTGAAAAATCTGAAGGATCTGGGGAATACTCTGATTGTGGTGGAGCATGATGAGGATACTATGCTGGCAGCGGATTATATTGTAGATATCGGCCCGGGAGCCGGTGAGCACGGCGGAGAGGTAATCGCGGCGGGAACGGCGCAGGATCTTATGGACTGTGAAAAATCAATTACCGGGGCGTATCTTTCCGGGCGGCTTAAGATTCCGGTGCCGGAAAAACGCAGAGAACCTTCCGGCTGGCTGACGATCCGCGGCGCGGCAGAGAACAATCTGAAAAATATTAATGTGAAACTGCCTTTGGGAGTAATGACCTGTGTGACGGGAGTTTCCGGATCCGGAAAGAGTTCACTGGTGAATGAAATTCTGTACAAACATCTGGCAAAGAGTCTGAACCGGGCAAGATGCATCGCCGGAAAGCATAAAGGAATTGACGGCCTGGAGCAGCTGGATAAGGTGATCTGCATAGATCAGTCTCCGATCGGAAGAACTCCGCGGTCTAATCCGGCGACTTACACAGGCGTGTTTGATCAGATCCGGGATCTGTTTGCGGCTACGCCGGATGCCAAAGCCAGAGGATACAAAAAAGGCCGTTTCAGTTTTAATGTAAAGGGAGGACGCTGTGAAGCCTGCTCCGGAGACGGCATACTTAAGATTGAGATGCACTTTCTTCCGGATGTCTATGTGCCCTGCGAGGTCTGCCACGGAAAACGTTACAACCGCGAGACCCTGGAAGTGAAATATAAAGGAAAGAGTATCTATGACGTGCTGGATATGACCGTGGAAGAGGCGCTGCCGTTCTTTGCAAATGTGCCTTCAGTTCAGCGGAAGATTCAGACACTTTATGATGTGGGGCTTTCCTATGTGAAGCTGGGGCAGCCGTCTACCACCCTTTCCGGCGGGGAGGCTCAGCGGATTAAGCTGGCGACGGAACTGAGCAAACGCAGTACCGGAAAGACCATATATATTCTGGATGAACCTACCACGGGACTGCATTTCGCAGATGTACACAAACTGATCGAGATTCTGCATCGATTGGCAGAAGGTGGGAATACTGTTGTAGTAATTGAGCATAATTTAGATGTAATCAAGACTGCGGATTATATTATTGATATGGGGCCGGAAGGCGGAGAAGGCGGCGGAACGGTAATCGCCGAGGGAACGCCGGAGCAGGTGGCGGAAAGCCCGGTTTCCTATACCGGTCAGTATGTAAAGCGATATCTGCAGCGAAGGGAAGATGCTTAAAATCGAATTACAATGTAGAAGAGGATTTCCTGTAAATGATAAAAGGCATCGCCGCTCCGGGTGATGCCTGAATATTCGGGGAGTGCTCCCCGGGTTTGGGGGAACCGGGGAGCTTGAGTTATGAAAAATTATATTAGCTTAATAACTAATACATTTATGAGTATAGAGAATGAATGTGTCCAAAGTGTGATAAAAGAATGTATTTTTTTCAACTTTTTGATGAATAGAATAAATCTTAAACGACAGATTCTTAAAAAATTTTTAAATAAATGTTAGTTTTCATAAAAAATAAAAAAATGCTTTGAAAAATGAATATATTTGTATATAATAAATACACGTATGACTATTCACATTTTAACATATAGAAAATTTTAGCTGAGCGTTTCAGAAAGGAGACACATATGATTTCAACGGATATTGGAATTGATTTGGGAACGGCAAGTATTCTTGTGTATGTCAAAGGCAAAGGCGTTGTGCTGAAAGAGCCCTCTGTAGTTGCTTTTGATCGTGATACAAACAAAATTAAAGCTATCGGGGAGGAAGCCCGTCTGATGCTTGGACGGACGCCGGGCAACATTGTGGCAGTCAGACCGCTGCGTCAGGGTGTTATTTCCGATTATACAGTAACAGAGAAAATGATGAAGTATTTTATTCAGAAGGCGGTTGGCAAGAAGAGTTTCCGTAAGCCGTTGGTCAGTGTCTGTGTACCCAGTGGTGTAACAGAGGTGGAGAAGAAGGCGGTTGAGGACGCGACCTTCCAGGCCGGAGCCCGGGATGTGAAGATTATTGAGGAACCGATTGCTGCAGCCATCGGTGCGGGAATTGATATTGCAAAACCCTGCGGCAATATGATCGTGGATATCGGAGGCGGTACTGCGGATATCGCCGTGATTTCCCTGGGAGGTACAGTAGTCAGCACCTCTATTAAAATTGCCGGCGATGATTTTGATGAAGCGATTGTCCGCTATATGAGAAAGAAACATAATCTTCTGATCGGTGAACGCACCGCGGAGGATATCAAGATTAAGATTGGTACATGCTATCCGCTTCCGGAACCCATGACCATGGATGTACGGGGACGGAATCTGGTGACCGGTCTTCCCAAGACCGTTACTGTTACTTCCGAGGAGACGGAAGAGGCTCTGCGGGAGGCGACTCTTCAGATTGTGGACGCGGTGCACAGCGTGCTGGAGAAGACTCCTCCTGAGCTGGCAGCAGATGTGGCAGACAGAGGTATTGTTCTGACAGGCGGCGGAGCGCTGATCCGGGGACTGGAGAACCTGATTGAGTCACACACCGGTATCAATACTATGACGGCAGAGGATCCTATGACCTGCGTGGCCATCGGTACCGGAAAATATGTGGAGTTTCTCGCGGGAAAGAGAGACGAGTAAAATTACTATATGGAAGATTAGAGAGAGGACAGTCATTTTTTGGCTGTCCTTTTGTGCTCAGATCCGATATAATATGAGCGGATAAAAGGCGGCTGTGAACCGCAGCGCGGCAAGGACAGAAGGGTGAGGCATGGAAAGAGTTACAGGTTATATTGAACACATTGTCTACAGAAATGAAGATAACGGCTATACGGTGATGAATGTGGTATCGGATGAAGATGAAGTGACCTGCGTGGGGATTTTTCAGATAATCAGTGAAGGGGAAAGTATAGAGATGGAGGGGGATTATACGGTTCATCCCTCTTATGGTCCTCAGCTGAAGGTGACAAATTACCGGATCAAAGCGCCGGAAGATGCCGTATCTATGGAGCGATATCTGGGATCCGGGGCTATCCGGGGGATTGGCGCGGCGCTGGCTGCCCGGATTGTGCGGCGTTTTAAAGAAGACACGTTCCGCATTATTGAGGAGGAGCCGGAACGTCTGGCGGAAGTGAAGGGGATCAGTGAGCGAAAGGCCATGGAGATTTCTGAGCAGATGGAGGAAAAACGGGAACTGCGCCAGGCCATGATGTATTTGCAGAAGTATGGAATATCGCTGACGCTGGCCGGAAAGATTTACAGCACCTACGGAATGGATACATACCGGACGCTTCAGGAAAATCCGTATAAACTGGCGGAGGACGTGGACGGTATTGGTTTCAAAATTGCGGATGAGATCGCGCACAGGATAGGGATTCACCAGGATTCGGATTTTCGGATACGCAGCGGTATTATTTATGTGCTTCAGCAGGCCGCGCAGGAAGGACATACGTATCTCCCGCGGCCTCTTCTGACAGCCCGGGCCTGTGAACTTCTGGGAGTGGATGAAGATGCGGTGGAAAAGCATTATATGGACATGGCTATCGATAAGAAGCTGGTATTAAAACAGACTATGGATCAGGTGCAGATCTATGCTTCGGCCTACTATTATATGGAAACAAATGTTGCCGTTATGCTGCGGGAACTGAATGTAAAATATGATGTTTCAGATGCAGAGATTGACCGCAGGATCAGTCAGATTGAGAAAAATCTGGACATGGAACTGGATGAGATGCAGAAAGTTGCGGTGAGAGAGTCTGTCCGCAGCGGGCTGCTGGTGATTACGGGAGGCCCGGGAACCGGAAAAACCACAACAATTAATATGATTATCCGTTATTTTGAGTCAGAGGGAATGGATATTTGTCTGGCGGCGCCTACGGGACGCGCGGCGAAGCGAATGAGTGAGACCACCGGATATGAGGCGAGGACGATTCACCGGATGCTGGAGGTGTCCGGCGGTATGGAAGACAACGCCGGATTTGAAAGAAATGAGCAGAATCCTCTGGAAACCGATGTGATTATTATTGATGAGGTTTCCATGGTAGATATCGGGCTTATGCATTCATTGCTGAAAGCGGTGGTGGCCGGAACGCGCCTGATTCTGGTGGGTGATGTGAATCAGCTTCCCAGTGTGGGACCAGGCAGCGTTCTGAAGGATATTATTGATTCTCATGCCTGTAATGTGGTACGGCTGAATCATATTTTCCGGCAGGCTTCCCAGAGCGATATCGTGGTTAATGCCCACAAGATCAACCGGGGAGAACAGGTGATTCTGGACAATAAGAGCATGGACTTTTTTTTCCTGAAGAGATATGACGCAAATGTGATTATCAGCATCTGTATCCAGTTGATCCAGAAGAAACTGCCGGGTTATGTAAATGCCCGTCCTTTTGATATACAGGTACTGACACCCATGCGGAAGGGGCTGCTGGGAGTGGAGCGGCTGAACGGCATACTGCAGCAGTATCTGAATCCGCCCGCGCCGGATAAGCCGGAACGGGAGCATGGTCAGAGTATTTTCCGGGTGGGGGACAAGGTGATGCAGACGAAAAACAATTATCAGGCGGAATGGCAGATTCTCAGCCGTTACGGGATTCCGGTGGAACAGGGACTGGGAATTTTTAACGGGGATATGGGAATTGTGAAGGAGATCAATACTTTTGCGGAGACTGTGACTGTGGAATATGAGGAGGGAAAACAGGTAGAATACCCCTTTAAACAGCTGGATGAGCTGGAGCTGGCTTATGCAATTACGATACATAAGGCTCAGGGAAGTGAGTACCCTGCAGTTGTGATTCCGCTGTTGTCCGGTCCCCGTATGCTGATGAACCGGAATCTGCTGTATACGGCGGTGACCCGGGCCAGAAAATGTGTGACGATTGTGGGGGATGAAAAAACGTTTTATCAGATGGTAAATAACGCAAACGAACAGAAGCGCTACAGTGGTCTGCGGGATCGGCTGGAGGAGCTGTAGCCCGGAGACGGCGCGATGTTTTTATGAGAAGGGAATAAATGAATTGGAGATGAAAAGAATACTGGATTATATTTATCCGCCCAGGTGCCCGGTATGCGATAAAATATCGCCGGAGGGAATCTGCGGAGTGTGCCGGAAAAATATTGTCCGGATCGGGGCTGTTTTCTGCATGAAATGCGGAAAGCCTCTCAGCGATGAAGAGAGGGAATACTGTGAGGACTGCCGGAAGAGAAAGCACAGTTTTGATGCGGGGCGTTCTCTGTTTTCCTATAAGGGGGATGTGCGGCGCTCTCTGTATCGTCTCAAATATGGGAATAAAAGGGAATATGCGGAGGTTTACGGCAGAGAGATGGCGCTGACGCTGGGACGCTGGATACGTCAGATGAAGGTGACGCGGATTGTTCCGGTGCCCCTTCATCCATCCCGAAGACGGGAGCGGGGATATAACCAGGCCGCCCTGATTGCCCGGGAACTGGGGCGATGTACGGGAATTCCTGTTGAGGAAGATCTGCTTTTCCGCGTCAGGAAGACCGCCCCGTTAAAGACGCTGACAGGGCAGGAACGCCGGGCCTGTCTGAAAGATGCGTTTACGGTGACAGAAAGGATTCCGGCAGGAGAAAATATTTTGCTAGTTGATGATATTTATACAACGGGAACTACGGCGGATGCCGCCGCGGCCTGTCTGAAAAAGTGCGGATGCCGCCGGGTGTTTGTGGTTACTGTGGCCATCGGAGGCTGAATTGTCAGTAATATGCTGACAACTGCAACAAATCTCTTTTCTATCATGGGTTTTTATGTTATACTGAAAGCAATGTAAAAAAATAGAAGTATGATAGGTGCAGTCTATGATTGATCAGAACAGAGTGCGTCAGATGACCCGTCTGGCAATGATGGAATCTGATATGGGGAAGAATGTAATAGGAGTTTGTTCATATCGAAAGGCAGATTATGTGCTTGTGCAGATCCTGAAGGGATTTTTTGCAGGCACAGTCTGTTATGCTGCGCTGCTGCTTCTGTGGCTTGGTTTTCTGTGGGATGATTTGAATGCGTTTTTTGCGGATGCGCATTATGAGGAGTTTATAGGCAAGGTTCTCCTCGGATATGGTGTGTTTATGTTAGTTTATCTGGTGATCTGTGGTGTGGTCGCAGCAGAACGTTATAAAAAGTCCGGAAAACAAAAGCACTTATATCTCAAATATCTGAAACGTCTGAACCGGTCCTATGCATCCGAGGAGGATGAGGACGAGTAAGACTGCTTTCAGACAGGAGGAAATATGGTTCAGTTACTAAAAATGAAAGAGCGCTTTTATCAGTTTATCGGACGGTTTGAAATCTATGTAATGGCGGCGGTCCGGTTTGTCGTTGCCTATGTGGCATTTTCTTTGATCAATTCCACAACAGGATATATGGAAATTTTATCTGATTATCCAATTGCGCTGATTCTGGCTCTGCTGTGTTCTTTTTTGCCGGTGGGGCTGATGATGTTCTTTGGAGCGGCGCTGATTTTGCTTCAGTTTTTTGCCCTGTCAAGGGAATTGTGTCTGATTACGGCGCTTATTTTTATTGTCCTGTTTTGTCTGTATCTACGGTTTACCAGCAGGAAAGGGATGTATACTATGCTTACCCCGCTGCTGGGAGTGATCGGAGTGCCGTACACGATGCCGGTTGCCTGCGGTCTGCTCAGCGAGCCTTATACGGTAATTTCCGTGGTCAGCGGAGAGGTGGCGTATTTTGTGCTGAAGAATGTGCAGGAAAATTCTGCGATGTTTTCACCTGCCAATGAGTCCGGCAGCAGGAGTATCCTCACAATGGCGGCTACCGAGCTTCTGACGGACAGGGAGATGTATCTGTATCTGGCCGCGTTTGCTGCTGCTGCGGTTGTAGTGTACTGCGTCAGAAAACTGGCGGTAGATCACGCGCATACGATTGCCGTAGTGGTCGGAATTATTGTACAGCTTGGTCTGATCTGCGCGGGAGAGATTACCTTCGGGAATGTCCGGTCAATCTGGAAGGTGATTGTGGGCTGCGTTATTTCTTTGCTGATTATGCTTGTGGTCAACTTTATGACTCACAGTCTGGATTATTCCAGAGTAGAGCACGTGCAGTTTGAAGATGATGAATATTATTACTATGTAAAAGCGGTTCCGAAGGCATCTGTTCCTGTTGAGGATAAGCAGGTCAAGCAGATCAATGCCAAGAGAACACGCACTAAAAAGAAGCGAAGCAAAGGCCCGGCAGCATCTCAGAGACCCGAAGAGACTCTGGAAGATCAGGTTTTGCGGGAGTTCCGCGGAGAAGAGGATGACAAGTAATTCTTTTCGCGGAACCGAATAGAGATAGAACGGAAGGAAGTGAGAGAAATGAAAGCGATTGGAGCCGGTCTTTATACGCTGTATGACAGGTATTTTTTCTGGATCGATATTCCGAAACTGAATGTTGGAGACGTGGTGGAGATTGTTATTATCGCTTTTGTCCTTTACCATTTCCTGGTGTGGGTCAAAAGTACCCGGGCGTGGGCATTGTTCAAAGGGATTCTGGTAATCCTCGTGTTTTTGCTGTTTGCCGCCATTTTCCAGCTGACGACGATTGTCTGGCTGGCCGGAAGACTTGCAAATATCGCGGCGATTGCTCTTGTTATAATTTTCCATCCGGAGCTGCGGGCGGCCTTGGAAAGTCTCGGCAGGAAGAATTTTCTGAGCTCTCTTTTTAATCTGGATTTCAGTAAGGGCAGCATGCGTTTTTCTGAGAGAACCATTTCCGAATTGGTTAAAAGCTGCTATGAGATGGGAAAAGTGAAGACGGGAGCCCTGATTGTAGTTGAACGCAAGGTACAGTTAAATGAGTATATTCGTACAGGTATTCCTCTGGATTCTCTGATTTCAAGTCAGCTGCTGATCAATATATTTGAGCATAACACGCCATTGCATGATGGCGCTGTTGTTGTGCGTGAGGATCGTATTGTTGCGGCTACCTGTTATCTGCCTTTGTCTGACAATATGGATTTGAGCAAGGATCTTGGTACGCGCCATCGTGCGGCTGTGGGGATCAGTGAGGTCAGTGATTCCATGACGATTGTGGTGTCAGAAGAGACCGGCGCGGTTTCTCTGGCTGTGGAAGGTACCCTGTACCGTAATGTGGACGCGGATTTTCTTCGGAGTAAACTGAAATTTGCTGCTAAGGTGAGCGGTGAGACAGAGTCGCTGATGGAGAAAATAAGAAGGAGGGTGAAAAATGCTGCGAAAGCTAACAAAGCTGGTCACAAATAATTTTGGGCTGAAAGTGCTGGGCGCGGTTTTGGCAGTGATCCTCTGGATGGTAATTGTAAATGCGGAAGATCCGGATAAATCTGTTACATTTACTCTCCCGGTGCAGATTACAAATGCGGAATATCTTACGGAAATGGGAAAAACCTATGAGGTGCTGGAGGATACCGATACCATTACGTTTGTAGTATCCGGTCCCAGATCTGTAGTGGAGAATTTGAGCGAATCCGATTTTTCGGTAATCGCCAATATGGAAAATATTGATGCGACAATGACAATGGTTCCGGTTGCGGTAACCGCCAATTCTTACAGCAATCAGCTGGAAATTACTCAGCGGACGTCTTTTGTGATTGTAAATGTGGAAAATCTGGTTACAGAGAGTTTCAGAGTACAGGTAGAGACATCCGGAGATCTGGCTGAGAACTGCTTTGTAGATGAAGTGACATCATCCGTGCGGAATGTAACTGTATCAGGTCCGGAGTCTGTTATGAATCAGATTGACGGAGCGCAGGTGACGCTGGATGTAAGCGGAGCTGCCAAGGATGTTGCTTCTTTGGAGAAGATTGTGCTGGTGGATGATTCGGGCAATGAAGTTGCTCAGGACCGGCTGACTCTGGATCAGACGGAAACGACAGCTACTGCCAGAATAAGAATGAGAAAGAACGTTTCTCTGAAGTTTGATGTGACCGGGGAGCCGGCTGCCGGATACCGTTATTCGGAAGTAAGCAGTAATGTAACATCTGTGGAGCTGGAGGGAGATCCTGAAGTTCTCTCTGCCATGGAAGAGCTCGAGATTACTGCATCTGAGCTGGATATTGCCGGGGTAACGTCCAGTGTGACTGCGGTGATCCGCCTGGAGGAATATCTGCCGGAAGGTGTTGCTCTGGCAGACGGCGAGCCTAATGAAATTACAGTAAGAATTACGGTTGAGGAACAGTCAATCGTAGATGTGGAAGTGCCGGTGGAGAATATTACAGTGACGAATCTGGCGGACGGACTGAATCTGCAGTTTAACAGTGCCACTGTAATTATGCATATCAGCGGCTATCAGGATGAATTGAGTCAGATTAATGGCCGGGATCTGACTGGAACAATGGATGTTTCCGGCCTTCAGACCGGGACCTTTAATGTGGAAGTAAGGCTGGATGGAGATTACGCGGATGCATCCAGCGGGTCTGTATCAGTGACGATTACAGACGGTTCCCAGAACGGAGGGGACGGTACAACTGATGCGAATGGTTTGGAGGAGCAATAAGTAATTATGGTAAAAGAGAAGGTAACCATTAAGAATCCCACGGGGCTGCATCTGCGTCCTGCAGGGCGGTTATGTGATGGAGCAAGAAAGTACAGGTCGAAGATCACGTTTCAGAAAGGAAATAAGACAGCCAACGCAAAAAGTCTGTTATCAGTACTTGGGTGTTGCATTAAATCAGGAGATGAAGTAGAATTCATTTGCGAGGGCGAGGACGAGGAAGATGCTCTGGCAGCGATGATCAGCCTGATTAACAGCGGTTTGGGCGAGTAGATTCGATTTTGTATACATAAAGAAATGTTGGAGAAAGGACATAAGATATGGACCATTTAGATGAACTGGAAGCGGAAGCGATATACATTATGCGCGAAGTCGCGGCAGAATGTGAAAAGCCGGTGATGCTTTATTCTATTGGAAAGGATTCTTCTGTCATGCTGCATCTTGCGCTGAAGGCATTTTATCCGGAGAAGCCGCCTTTTCCGTTCCTTCATGTGAATACTACATGGAAGTTTAAGGAAATGATTGAGTTTCGTGATAGGATTGCTGAAAAGTATGGCATAGAGATGCTGGAATATATTAATGAGGAAGGCGTGCGGCAGGGAATCAATCCCTTTGATCATGGCGCGGCCTACACGGACATTATGAAGACGCAGGCCCTGAAACAGGCTTTAAATAAGTATGGTTTTACCGCTGCCTTTGGCGGAGGACGTCGTGATGAGGAAAAGAGCCGGGCAAAGGAGAGGATCTTTTCTTTCCGCAATGCCGAGCACGCATGGGATCCCAAGAATCAGCGTCCGGAAATGTGGAAGCTGTTTAATACAGAGATTAATAAGGGTGAGAGCATCCGTGTCTTTCCGATTTCCAACTGGACAGAGAAAGATATCTGGCAGTATATCAAGAGAGAAAATATAGAGATTGTGCCTCTTTATTTTGCGGCGGTGCGCCCGGTGGTGGAGCGGGACGGCAATCTGATCATGGTGGATGATGACAGAATGCGTCTCTATCCCGGCGAAAAGCCCATGATGAAAAAGGTACGGTTCCGTACACTGGGGTGTTATCCGCTTTCCGGAGGTGTGGAGTCTGATGCGGATACGCTGGACGCGATCATTCAGGAAACGCTCAGTGCGGTGTCTTCTGAGCGGACCAGCCGTGTGATTGACAAAGACGGCGGCGCGGCCAGCATGGAAAAGCGGAAAAGGGAGGGCTATTTCTGATGGAGTTATTAAAGTTTATTACCTGCGGCAGTGTGGATGATGGAAAGTCTACGCTGATCGGACATATGCTTTATGATGCGAAACTTTTGTTTGCAGATCAGGAACGTGCTCTGGAACTGGATTCAAAGGTGGGTTCCAGGGAGGGAGCCATTGATTACAGTCTGCTTCTGGATGGCCTTATGGCAGAGCGCGAACAGGGAATTACCATTGATGTGGCTTACCGTTATTTTACCACGGATCACCGTTCTTTCATTGTTGCTGATACGCCGGGGCATGAAGAATACACCAGAAATATGGCTGTGGGAGCGTCCTTTGCTGATCTGGCAGTGATTCTGGTAGATGCCAGCCAGGGCGTTCTGACTCAGACAAAAAGGCATACCAGAATCTGTTCTCTGATGGGAATCAAGCATTTTGTGTTTGCCATCAATAAAATGGATCTGATCAATTATGAGAGGCGGAAATTTGACAAAATTAAGAAGGATATCCGTGTGCTTCTTGCCGAATTTGAATATAAGACGGCTGTGATGATTCCGGTTTCGGCAACAGAGGGCGATAATATTACGGAAAAATCTGCCAGCATGCCCTGGTACAAAGGTGTGCCGCTGCTGGAGTATCTGGAAAATATTGATGTAAAGGAAAACCCTGCGGAGACCGGTTTTACTATGCCGGTGCAGCGTGTCTGCAGACCGAATCATACCTTCCGGGGATTTCAGGGGCAGATTGAAAGCGGCAGTGTTTCGGTGGGAGATATCCTGACGGTTCTTCCCAGCGGGGAGACGGCCGCTGTGAAGTCTATTTACCAGGGATCAGATGAGGTAAAGAGCAGTTCCGCCGGTCATGCAGTGACGATTCAGCTTGATTCTGAAATTGATATATCCCGGGGGTGTGTACTGGTTGAAAACACACAGGTTAGTGTCAGTTCCATGTTTGAAGCGAGTATTCTCTGGATGGATGATACCAAACTGGTAGAGGGAAAGAACTATCTGCTGAAGATTGGAACCCAGCGTGTCCCGGCGACAATTATGAACATTAAATATAAGATCGATGTAAATACCGGAGAGGAAGTTTATGCGGACGCTATCTATAAAAATGAGATCGCCCGCTGTGAGATATCAGTGGCTTCGAAGATTGTTTTCGATAAGTTTGAGAAAAATAATGCGCTGGGCAGCCTGATTCTGATTGACCGGGTTTCACATATGACTTCTGCCTGCGGTGTTGTGGAGTATGCTTTAAACCGCAGTGATAATCTGACCTGGCACAATATGGACGTTACCCGGGAGTTCCGGGAGCATCAGCTGGGGCAGACGGCGAAAACCATATGGTTTACCGGGCTTTCCGGGGCCGGGAAATCTTCTCTGGCAAATGAACTGGAGAAACGGCTGGTCGCTATGGGGCGGCATACCATGCTTCTGGACGGGGATAATATTCGTATGGGACTGAATAAGAACCTGGGATTTCGGGAAAATGACCGGATCGAAAATATCCGCCGTATTGCAGAGGTTGCGAAGCTGATGAATGATGCGGGGCTCATTGTTCTGACTTCTTTTATTTCTCCATTTGTGCGGGATCGAAGAAGCGCCAGAGAGATTATCGGAGATGCATTTATTGAGGTTTATGTCAGCACACCTCTGGAAGAATGTGAGCGGCGTGATGTGAAGGGGCTTTACAAAAAGGCCCGCAGCGGCGAGCTTTCCAACTTTACCGGCGTTAACAGCCCTTATGAGGTTCCCGAGCATCCGGAGGTTGTCATTGACACCAGCAGGGGAACGATGGATGAGTGTGTGGAAGAGCTGCTGTCTCAGTTGAAAAAGTGGCTGTAGAAAAGAGGTAAGACAGATGGGAAGATATTTTGGAACTGACGGCTTCCGCGGAGAGGCCAATAAGACGCTGACGGTAGAGCATGCTTATAAAGTCGGGCGTTTTCTGGGCTGGTATTATCATAAACTGACGGGAAATAAGACCAGAGTTGTGATCGGAAAGGATACCAGACGGTCCAGTTATATGTTTGAATATTCGCTGGTGGCAGGACTGACCGCTTCCGGTGCGGATGCTTATCTGCTGCATGTGACCACAACGCCCTCTGTGTCCTATGTGGTGAGAACGGAGGACTTTGACTGCGGCATCATGATTTCCGCCAGCCATAATCCCTATTATGACAACGGGATTAAGCTGATCAACGGTCAGGGGGAAAAGATGGATGAGAAAACGATCTCATACATTGAGGACTATATTGACGGTCATGTAAATCTGTTCGGAGAAGAAATGAATGAGATTCCCTTCGCTACCAGGGATGAGATCGGATGTACAGTAGATTATTTTGCAGGAAGAAACCGTTACGTAGGATATCTGATTTCATTGGCAACTCATTCCTACCGTGATATGCGGGTGGGACTGGATTGTGCAAACGGCAGCGCCTGGATGATCGCCAAGAACGTGTTTGACGCGCTGGGAGCAAAGACGTATGTGATTAATGCGGAGCCCAATGGAACAAATATCAATAAAAATGCGGGATCCACACACATAGAAGTCCTTCAGCAGTTTGTGAGGGAGAATCATCTGGACGTGGGCTTTGCCTATGACGGAGACGCGGACCGCTGTATTGCGGTAGATGAAAATGGAAATGTGGTGAACGGCGACCTCATTCTCTATATCTACGGCAGATACATGAAGGAACGGGGAAAACTCCTCAATAATACAGTTGTCACAACAGTAATGTCCAACTTCGGCCTGTATAAGGCTTTTGATGAGGCGGGCATAAACTATGAAAAGACAGCTGTCGGCGACAAATATGTTTATGAAAACATGCAGAAAAATGGACACCGAATCGGCGGAGAGCAGTCCGGTCATATTATTTTCAGCAAATATGCAACAACCGGAGATGGAATTCTCACATCGATCAAAATGATGGAAGTGATTCTGGCAAAGAAAATGCCTCTGTCCAAGCTGGCGGAGCCTGTGAAGATTTATCCCCAGGTACTGAAAAATGTCCGGGTGAAAAGCAAGCCGGAGGCTCAGGCAGATCCCCGGGTGCAGGAGGCTGTAAATGCCGTTGCGGAAAAGCTGGGCGATACCGGGCGGATTCTTGTCCGGGAAAGCGGCACAGAGCCGGTAATTCGTGTTATGGTAGAGGCGGAGTCCGAGGAACTGTGCGGGAAATATGTGGACCAGGTGATTGCCGTGATCAGGGATCAGGGGCACGTAGAAGAATAAAAGAACTGCTGTGATTCAGACGAGCAGAAAATTAATAAGAGAAAGAGGTGAGCACTGTGGTTGAATTAGACCAGTTCAAAACAACATTGAATTCATACAGACACCCGCTCCAGGAAGTAAGGGATTCACTTTGACCTCGCTAATAAAGAGCAGAGGATTCAGGAGTTAGAGCGGGAAATGGAAGCGCCGGATTTCTGGAATGATCCGAAGCGTTCTCAGCAGATGATGAAAGAGCTGAAAAGCAAGAAGGACGATGTGGAGATTTACAACAGTCTGGTTTCCCAGATGGATGACATTGAGGTCATGCTGGAGATGGGGTATGAGGAGAATGATGCATCTCTGATTCCTGAAATTCAGCAGATGCTGGATGAGTTCGAGCATACCTTTGAAGGCATCCGTATGAAGACTCTGCTGTCCGGAGAATATGACAGAAATAATGCAATTGTCACCCTTCACGCGGGGGCAGGCGGTACAGAGGCCTGTGACTGGGTCAGTATGCTGTATCGGATGTATACCCGCTGGGCCGCCGCAAAAGGGTATGATCTGGAGGTGCTTGATTATCTGGACGGTGAGGAGGCGGGAATCAAATCCGTTACAGTTCAGGTAAATGGTGAAAATGCCTATGGCTATCTGAAATCAGAAAAGGGAATTCACCGTCTGGTAAGAATTTCACCTTTTAACGCGGCAGGAAAGCGCCAGACTTCCTTTGCCTCCTGTGATGTGATGCCGGAGATCGAGGAAGATCTTGACGTGGAGATCAATGACGATGATATCCGGGTAGATACCTACCGATCCAGCGGCGCAGGCGGACAGCACATCAATAAAACATCATCCGCTATCCGTATTACCCATCTTCCCACAGGAATTGTGGTACAGTGTCAGAACGAGCGTTCCCAGCATATGAATAAGGATAAGGCAATGCAGATGCTGAAAGCAAAGCTGTATCTGTTAAAGCAGCAGGAGAACGCGGAAAAAGCGGCTGATATCCGGGGAGATGTGACGGAGATTGGCTGGGGAAATCAGATCCGGTCGTATGTAATGCAGCCTTATAAAATGGTGAAGGATTTAAGAACAAATTATGAAACCGGAAATGTGGACAGTGTCATGGACGGTAATCTGGATCCGTTTATCAATGCGTATCTGAAATGGCTGACGCTGTCTCAGAACAGAAAAGAGGAAGAATAGCTGCTATTTATTTGCGCCTCAGGCACATGGTGTCTGGGGCGTAAGAAATATAAAAGAAGGGGTTGCCATTGAAGTTTGTTTGTGTTAATATATCTTTGCTGTGAGAACAAGTGTATCTCGTAGAAAAACACAGGAGGCGGGAGATGGCTGAGAAGACAAAATATTTTGTTTTAAAGCAAAAGGCGGTTCCGGAAGTGCTGCTGAAAGTGGTGGAAGCTAAACGGCTGATTGATTCAGGAAAGGCGGCTTCGGTTCAGGATGCCACGGAGGCGGTGGGAATCAGCCGCAGCTCTTTTTACAAATATAAAGATGATATTTTCCCGTTTCATGATAACGCAAAGGGACGTACCATCACCATGATGGTGCAGTTGGATGATGAGCCGGGGCTGTTGTCTCTGGTTCTGCGGATTGTAGCAGATTACCATGCCAATATTCTCACAATTCATCAGAGTATCCCGGTAAATGGCATCGCGTCTCTCACGCTGAGCGTGGAGGTTTTAAGTGATACGGGAGATATTTCTCAGATGGTTGAGACGATTGAACAGCAGCAGGGCATCCATTATCTGAAAATATTAGCAAGGGAGTAGACCAATGGTTAAGATTGCAGTTTTAGGCTACGGAACAATCGGTTCCGGCGTAGCAGAAGTGGTAGAGAAAAACAGAGAGGTTCTTACGAAGAAGGCCGGGGAGGAGATTTCCATCAAATATATCCTGGATCTTCGTGATTTTCCGGGAGATCCCAATGAGGACAAGATTGTTCATGATTATGAGATCATTAAAAATGATTCCGAGGTCAGTATCGTAGTGGAAGCCATGGGAGGCGTGGAGCCTGCGTTTACATTTGCGAAGGAAGCGCTTCTTGCGGGAAAGAGCTTTGCCACATCCAATAAGGCGCTGATCGCGAAACATGGAGCAGAGCTGATCGCTCTGGCGGAGGAAAAGGATCTGAACTGCCTGTTTGAGGCCAGTGTGGGCGGCGGTATTCCGATTATCCGTCCTTTAAATTCCTGCCTGACAGCAGATGTTATTGAGGAGATCTCCGGTATTCTGAATGGTACGACGAATTATATGATGACTGAGATGTCTGAGATGGGATCTGAATTTGATGATGTATTGAAGGATGCCCAGCAGAAAGGATACGCCGAGGCAGATCCGACAGCGGACATTGAGGGGTATGATGCCTGCAGAAAGATTGCGATTCTGACTTCCCTTGCAGCAGGAAAACAGGTGGATTTTGAGGATATCTACACAGAAGGTATTACGAAGATTACCGCGACAGATATTAAGTATGCAAAGGCTCTGGGAAGAAGCATCAAGCTCCTGGGATGCAGCTATAAGACAGGAGACAGCTACTGTGCTATGGTAGCGCCCTATATGCTGGAGAGCAGCCATCCGCTCTACAGCGTTAACGGTGTATTTAATGCGATTTTTGTTAAAGGAAATATGCTGGGAGACGCCATGTTTTACGGCAGCGGAGCCGGAAAGCTCCCGACAGCCAGCGCCGTAGTGGCAGATATTGTTGATATTGTGCGTCACAAGGGAAAACATATTACGGTTCAGTGGAGCCAGGAAAAGCTGGAACTGGCGGATCATAAAAAGCTGTCTAACAGATATTTTGTCCGCGCAACGGCGGAGCCGGCTGATGTTGAAGCTGCTTTCGGAGCGGTTTCTTATGTAACTGCCGAAGGCGTTTCCGGTGAGACGGCTTTTGTAACGGAAGAGATGGATGAGTATGCGTATGAGGCGGCGGCGGAAAAGCTGGGCGGCGTACTGCAGCGCATTCGTGTGAGATAAAACAGGTTGATATTGAAACAGCGCTTTATGCAGAAGAGACAGTCATTTGCATAAAGCGCTGTTTTGGCTTTATTTTTATGAGAAATTTTGCTATTATGAAAACGGCAGTGAAAGAATCAGAGAAAAGGATAATTCATGAAAATGAATCAGGATATATTATTATACGAGGGGCAGGAGCCTTACATATTTGTCAGTTATTGTCATAAGGATAAAGAAAGCGTGATTCCCGTAATACAGCGTATGATTGAGAAGGGTTACCGCATCTGGTTTGACAGGGGAATTCATCCGGGCAGCGAGTGGCCGGAGATTGTGGCGGAACATCTGGATAAATGCGCAGTGTTCATGATTTTTATTTCGGACAATTATATGCAGTCGCAGAACTGCATCCGTGAAATTCATTTTGCCGTTGCAAGGAATAAAAAGCTGATTTCCGTTATGATGGAAGAGGTGAAGCTGACGCCGGGAGTAGAGATGCAGCTCTGCGTATCGCAGGCGCTGCGGTACGATGAATACCCGGACAAAGACAGATTCTTTGCTGATCTTTACAGAGCGGAAGCGCTGGAAGTATGTAAAGGTCAGGCACAGTTTTCCGGAGAAAAGAAACACGGAAGGGAAGAAAAGAAATCGGAGCCTGGCAGAACTGGGGAGGCAAGGAAGAGAAAGAGTCAGAACAGAGGGAATGTTCCGCCCAGGCGGAGAGCTTTAAAAATAGTCAGAATGACTGTAGCGATTGTGATTGCGGCGATTGTGGCCGGACTGGCGGGATCGGCAGTCTGGCATACACGAAATACCGTGGAGATCGGCGGCCAAAAATATACAAAGAAAGACAGTAATGTGCAGATCCGGGATGTAAATGTAGATGCGGAACTGATAAATGAACTTCAGGAATTCCGGGAACTCAGCAGTCTGACATTTGAAAATTGTACTTTCGAAGAGAGCGGGCTGGAAAGCCTGAAAACGATAGAGACCGTGACAACCCTGAATCTCGCGGGATGCAGCGGGGTGACAGACTGCGGGTTTGTAAACGGGATGCCGGAGCTTTCTATATTAAAAATCACAGACTGCAGTCTGACAGACGAGAGCATCCGTTCCATAGAACCCTCAGATACACTGCGTTATCTGACTTTATCAGGAAATCCGGGTCTTACGGATACGGACTGGGCGGAAGGGTTTCCGGAACTGACTGTTCTGGAACTGGACGACAATGGGATAGAAGATGCATCCGGCGCTGCCGGTCTTGAGAATCTGCGGACACTGTCTCTGGAGAATAATCAGCTTACCTGTATGAGTGAGCCGCTGCGATCTCTGCGGCTGGAATCGCTGAACTTGTCCGGAAACCGTATTACAGATCTCTCCGGACTTTCAGATCTCACAATTCTGACAGGATTTTATATGGGAGATAATGGATACGCGGCAGAAAATGGCAGTGAAAATCCGATTCCCGTCTGTGTGAATGCCAGCAGCGCTGTCCTGAAAGAGGTGGATCTGTCAGGGAACGGATTTTCCCGGGAGGATATTCTGAACATGCTGCAGAACTGTTCTCAGCTGACTTATCTGGATGTATCTGATAATCCGGATCTGGGAACGCTGGATGTTATGGCGTCCGGGGAGCTGCTGGAAACGCTGAATGCGAAGAACTGCGGACTGACGGGGCTGGAAGGAATCGAATTCAGTACGGCTCTGGCGGAGATTGATTTGTCGGGAAATATGCTGGAAACGCTGGAAGGCTTTCCGCAGCTGGCAACAGAACTCGGCGTTTATCTGAATCTGTCCGAAAACCGGCTGAGCAGTCTTGGAGGACTGAATGCAGAGGTTTCTTATGATACTTTGCTTCTCTATGGAAATCCTTTTGCCGGTAATCCGCCAGGCGGAGAACTGGAAGCGCTACAGGGAAATATACTGGGGCTGACATATATAGAAGGGATGTCGCCGGAAACGCTTATGAATTTCTCAAACTGTTACGTTGAGAACCTGCCGGATAATCAGCGCGTAGCCTGGGAGGACACTCTGGGATTCTCCCGCCTGAATACGGAGCGGTATGAACCGGAGCAATAGACAAAAAGAAAAGCATCTTGATGTCAGATGGATGACAGCAGAGATACTTTTCTTTTTTATGGGAAGATTCGTCCCCACGCGGTAAAAATCTTCCTCGAAAAATCACACTGCGGCAAACCGCCGAAGGAAAGGGGATTAAGCCTGATTTTCTGAGGTTTCCGGGATGAATGCCAGATAAAACCAGACAAGAGTCTGGGTTATATAAGGAATAATCCACAGCAGGCCGATGCCGAAGGTCAGCACAGAGAAGATAAGCCAGCCCAGAAAAGAAAGATACAGCAGGAATAACCGCCATTTATTTCCGCGCATCAGCTTCTTGCTCTGTTTCATGGCATCCTGAACCCGAAGACCGGGATAGTCCAGCAAAAGATAGGGAGTCAGAGCCCATGCCAGAATCAGAACAATCAGTATAATGCAGCCGATCACACACAGGATACAGCCGGTCACTGACAGGGTGAGAGCTGTTGTGCTGCTGACCGCGGGCAGTATCGCCGGAAGTGAGGCTACAATAATACCGGGAAGTAGGCACAGCAGGGAGAGGATCATCAGCAGAGCGCTGTATCCCAGAAACTTGTCCGGGCGATTCTGAAAACCGTAAAAGATTTCCCGCAGTCCTGTCTGCTGTCTGCGGGCGATCTGCAGATGAATCCGGGCAATGCCGATCTCCAGCAGGGAGGACAGCAGCGATACAATGATGGTTCCGGCTGCGCCAAGGGCGATCCGGGAGGGTACCATATAATATATGCCCTGCTGTGTCATCCGATTGAATGGAATATTAAACAGCAGTACAATAAGCTGAGAAAACAGCAGCGCTGCGATTACTGTGCCATAATGTCCCAGCAGGCTGCCTCTGGCACTGTTTTTTAGTTCTTTGATTGTTTTTTTCATAAAAATCTATCCTTTTCGAATTACAGGGTAATTATGTCATTGGTGTTTTCTGAGGAAGAATCGGGAGTCTCTCCGGAGTCATTGTACTGTTCCAGTGTGTTCAGGTAAGAATTATAAAAGTTCTCAAAGCTGCCGTACTGATGCAGTACAATGGCAAAGCTTGAAATAATCAGAGCAATGCTGATTATAATGGCGGCAATTCCTATCTGGAAGGCGCTTCTGGCGGGACGTTCCGGCTGAGCCCGGTCTCCTTTGGAAAGAAAAGCAAAAAGTACTGCCAGGCTTCCAAAAATCAGTGAGAAAAATCCGGTAAAAACAGTTACAAGGCCGAGGATGGCACAGGATAAAGCTGCCATGGCCATGGGGGAGGCTGCCCGTCGGGGAGGCTGATTAAACTGATCTGCCGGATCATTAAAACGATTTTCGTTTGGGTTAAACATCATGTATTACCTCGCGTTTGAGTTATTTATCAGACAATCTGTAACATTACTGTTCACAGTCATACAGAAACATGCTCTGTCCAGCTTACATGCCAGCATGACACTGAGCAGAGCATACTCCTGTATGGCTGTGAACAGTAACTCTGTAACAGTTTCTCATTTTAACAGAGAAATAAAAAAAAGACAATACGGCGAAAATGTGATACACTAAAATTTCAGAACAGATGTTACGGCAGAGTGTAACGAACAGGTATGAAAAAGAGGTGCATTATGGATATTATTCGCAAGCTGGCAGAAGAACTTCAGGTCCGTCCCGGCCAGGTGAAGGCGGCGGTGGAACTGATTGACGAAGGGAATACGATTCCTTTTATTTCCCGTTACCGGAAAGAAGCTACGGGGGCTCTGAATGATGAGGTCCTGCGTAATCTGGACGTGAGACTCCGGTATCTGCGCAATCTGGAAGAGAAGAAAGAGCAGGTGATTGCTTCCATAGAGGAGCAGGGAAAACTGACCGATGAGCTTAAGGCTCAGATTTTATCGGCGGAGACCCTGGTGGCGGTGGACGATCTGTACCGGCCCTACCGGCCGAAACGGCGGACACGGGCGACGATTGCCAAAGAGCGCGGGCTGGAGCCTCTGGCAAATCTGATTCTGCTGCAGCAGATTTCGCGCTCTCTGGAGGAGGAAGCGAAAGCGTTTGTGGATCCGGAGAAGGATGTGCTCGATGAACAGGCCGCCATTGCCGGCGCAATGGATATTCTGGCAGAGAACATTTCGGATGAGGCCGGTTACAGGAGTTACATCAGAGAGCGGACTATGAAAAAAGGAAAGCTGATTTCCCAGGCGAAGGAAGAAGGAGCGGAGTCGGTTTATGAGATGTATTATGACTTTGAAGAGCCTCTGACAAAGCTTGCCGGACACCGGATTCTGGCCTTAAACCGCGGGGAGAAGGAAAAGTTTCTTACTGTAAAGGTGGAGGCGCCGGAGGAGGACATTCTGCGTTACTTAAATAAAAAGGTGATCCGGAAGGAAAATCCATATACGACTCCGGTGCTTCGGGCCGTCTGTGAAGACAGCTACAGACGTCTGATTGCCCCGGCTATTGAGAGGGAAATCCGCAGTGATCTGACAGAGAAGGCAGAAGACGGGGCGATCCGGGTGTTCGGAAAGAATCTGGAACAGCTGCTCATGCAGCCGCCCATTACGGGCCAGGTGGTGTTGGGATGGGATCCTGCTTTTCGTACCGGATGCAAGCTGGCAGTAGTCGATTCCACGGGAAAAGTGCTGGATACGGTGGTAATCTACCCTACCGCGCCTCAGAACAAGGTGAAAGAAGCAAAGGCAGTCCTGAAAAAACTGATTTCCAAATATCATATTACTCTGATTTCTGTAGGAAACGGAACCGCTTCCAGGGAGTCGGAACAGGTTATTGTGGAACTGCTGAAGGAAATTCCGGATCCGGTTCAGTATGTGATTGTTAATGAGGCGGGCGCCAGCGTATATTCAGCCAGCAAGCTGGCAGCAGAGGAATTTCCCCAGTTTGATGTTGGACAGCGGAGCGCGGCATCGATTGCCCGAAGACTGCAGGATCCTCTGGCGGAGCTGGTGAAGATTGATCCCAGGTCCATTGGCGTAGGGCAGTATCAGCATGATATGAATCAGAAAAAGCTGGGAGAGACCCTGGAAGGTGTTGTGGAGGACTGTGTAAATAAGGTGGGCGTGGATCTGAATACGGCATCTGCATCTCTGCTGGAATATATTTCCGGAATTACAAAGACCATTGCGAAAAATATTGTGACCTACCGGGAAGAGAACGGCCGTTTTACTGACCGGCGTCAGCTTTTAAAAGTGGCGAAACTGGGGCCGAAGGCTTATGAGCAGTGCGCGGGATTTATGCGGATTACGGGAGGCAGTCAGCCGCTGGACGCGACCAGCGTCCATCCGGAAAGCTACGAGGCTGCACTCCGGCTTTTAACAGGACTGGGATACGAGCCGGGAGATCTGTCGAAGGGAACTTTGAACGGCATTTCGCGTAAAATCCGCGATTTTAAAAAGACGGCGGACGAGCTCGGAATCGGAGAACTGACTCTGCGGGATATCGTAAAAGAGCTGGAAAAACCCGCCAGAGATCCCAGAGAAGACATGCCGAAGCCGATTCTGCGCACGGATGTCCTGAGTATGGAGGATCTCAGGCCGGGAATGATTCTCAGGGGGACCGTCCGGAACGTGATTGATTTCGGGGCTTTCGTAGATATCGGCGTTCATCAGGACGGGCTGGTGCACATTTCCCAGATCTGCGACCGTTTTATCAAACATCCTCTGGAGGCAGTGGCCGTGGGCGATGTGGTAGATGTGCAGGTACTCAGTGTGGATCTGAAGAAAAAGAGAATTGCGCTGACCATGAAAGTGCAGCAGGAAACAGTTGCAAAATAAAGCGGCGTGTACTACAATCACACTTATTGCAGCGATGAAAAAGGTTTGAGGACAGAAAAGGATTGGAATATCATGCAGATAGAAACATTTTCACCGGAAGAGACATTTGCTCTGGGACAGAGGATCGGACAGGAGGCCCGTCCGGGAGACGTATTTACCATGGTCGGAGATCTGGGAGTGGGAAAGACTGTGTTTACTCAGGGTGTTGCCGCCGGACTTGGGATTACGGAACCGGTCAGCAGTCCCACATTTACCATTGTGCAGGTATATGAGGATGGACGGCTTCCGTTTTACCACTTTGATGTTTACCGGATCGGAGATGTGGAGGAGATGGAAGAGATCGGATATGAGGATTATTTTTATGGAGGCGGAGTGACTATGATTGAATGGGCGAACCTGATCGAAGAGATTCTGCCGGAGTCATACCGTCAGATTACTATTGAAAAGGATCTGGAAAAGGGCTTTGATTACCGGATTATAACGATAGAGGAGGTGCATCGTCAATGAAGATACTTGCGCTGGAGAGCTCCGGGCTGGTAGCCGGAATCGCTGTGGCGGAGGATGACAGTCTGCTGGGAGAATACACGATTAATTATAAAAAGACACATTCACAGACGCTGCTTCCCATGCTGGATGAGGTGGCGAAGATGATTGAACTGGATCTGAATACGGTTGATGCCATTGCGGTTTCTGCGGGGCCGGGATCTTTTACAGGACTCCGGATCGGCTCAGCTACGGCAAAAGGACTGGGGCTGGCGCTGGATAAACCGCTGATTCATGTCCCTACCGTAGATGCTCTGGCCTGCAATCTCTGGGGATGTGAGTCTCTGATCTGCCCGTTGATGGATGCCAGAAGGAATCAGACCTACACGGGCATTTACAGTTTTGATAATGGAGAACTGCAGGTAATCCGGGAGCAGTGTGCCGTGGGGATTTCCGATATTATCGGACAGATCAGTGAGATCGGGCAGCCGGTGGTATTTCTGGGAGACGGTGTCCCGGTTTTCAGTTCTTATATAGAAGAGAACTGTAAGGCGCCGTATCTTTTTGCTCCGGCTCACATGAATAAACAGCGGGCCGGGTCCGTGGCCTGGCTGGGTATGCAGTATGCAAAAGCCGGGAAGCTGGAAACCGCGGCGGAGCACCGTCCGGACTATCTGCGCATGTCTCAGGCTGAGCGGGAACGGAAGGAACGGCTGAAAGCAGAAAAAGCAGCAGGAGCGGGGGAAGAATGATGCAGGATGGAGAAATGGCAAAAGAAAGCGGGAAACAGGCAGATGGAATGGTACAGATCCGTCCTATGAGTCCGGCGGATATACCGGCAGCAGCGGCACTGGAGCGTCAGTCGTTTTCGGAACCCTGGAGTGAACAGGGATTTGAGGATGCGCTTCTGGGACAACAGAATATTTTTCTGGTTGCCGAGCCGGAAGATGACAGAATAGCCGGATATATTGGACTGTATGGTTCCTTTGATGAGGGAGATATTACAAATGTGGCAGTGGAGGAAGGCTTTCGCGGCCGGGGAATCGGAACTCTGTTAGTAAATGCTGTGAAAGAGATGGCGGTACGTCAGGGCATCCGGCAGATTTTTCTGGAGGTAAGAGAGTCTAATGAAGCGGCCAGGAACCTTTACCGCAGCTGTGGATTTGAACCCTGCGGCAGAAGAAAAGATTTTTACCGGGAGCCTGTGGAAGATGCCATACTGATGCAGATAAGCCTTGGATGAGATACCGGGAGGAGAATATGCAGCGGGAACATCGACTGTTTTGTAATTGTTGCGGAAAAGAGATTTGTATTGAAATAGGAAAAGATATGGAAGAATACTTCCATTTGAGAAAAAGCTGGGGCTACTTTTCCGGAAAAGACGGAATTACCCAGACGGCGGATATCTGTGAAGCATGCATGGACGCGTGGATGCGTGGATTCCGGATTCCTCCGGAGCGAGTGGAAAGGACGGAATTATTTGAATGTTAGATGTTTGTCTTTTGGGAACAGGCGGCATGATGCCTCTGCCCTATCGGAAACTGACGGCGCTGATGACCCGTTATAACGGCAGCAATCTTCTGATTGACTGCGGGGAGGGGACGCAGGTGGCTGTGAAAGAGAAAGGATGGAGTTTCCATCCTATAGATGTGATCTGTTTTACCCACTATCATGCTGATCATATCAGCGGACTGCCGGGGCTTTTGCTTACTATGGGAAACGCGGAGCGTACAGAGCCGCTTCTTATGATTGGTCCCAGAGGTCTGGAACGGGTAGTGAATTCTCTGCGGATCATTGCCCCCGAACTTCCCTTTGATATCCGGTTTCATGAGCTGGAGGAGAAGGAAGAAACGATAGAGGTAAAAGGCTATAAGATTCACGCATTCCGGGTGCAGCATAATGTGGTCTGCTATGGCTATACGCTTGAAATTGAGAGAGCCGGAAGGTTCGATGTGGATCGGGCGAAGGAAGCTCAGATTCCGCAGAAGTTCTGGAGCCGTCTGCAGAAAGGTGAAATTATTGAGGATGGGGGACGGACGCTGACGCCGGATATGGTTCTGGGGCCGGCCAGGAAAGGGATCAGGGTAACCTACTGTACCGATACCCGCCCGGTTCCGGTGATTGCCAGACAGGCAGCGGGGGCGGATCTTTTTATCTGCGAGGGAATGTATGCAGAAAAGGATAAGGAAGCAAAAGCCCGTCAGTATAAACACATGACCTTTTACGAGGCGGCGAAACTGGCGGCCAAAGCAGATCCCGCTGAGATGTGGCTGACCCATTTCAGTCCGTCGCTGGTTCGCGGAGATCTCTATATGAAGGATGTGAAGAAGATTTTTCCCCGGGCATTTCTGGGCGAAGATCTGAAATCGGTGGAACTTGATTTTTTGGATGAATAAAGTTATTGTTTGCAGTTCTGGCGGACCGCAGCGCCGGCCGGCTTTTGCGTGCCGGGCAGAGCGGCTGTGAATTGTAATTGTGAGAGGATATAGAAAATGAAAGAAGATGTGCTGATTCTTGCAATTGAGAGTTCTTGTGATGAGACGGCGGCGGCCGTGGTGAAGAATGGAAGAGAGGTACTTTCCAATGTGATTTCTTCCCAGATCGCCCTTCATACTTTATATGGAGGTGTTGTTCCCGAGATCGCTTCCAGAAAGCATATTGAAAAGATAAATCAGGTGATTGAGGAAGCGCTTTCTCAGGCAGGAGTGACGCTGAAAGAGATTGACGCTATCGGAGTAACCTATGGTCCCGGTCTGGTGGGCGCCCTGCTGGTCGGGGTTGCCGAGGCGAAGGCCATCAGTTATGCTGCAAAGATTCCGCTGGTAGGAGTGCATCATATTGAAGGGCATATCAGCGCCAATTATATAGAAAATAAGGATCTGGAACCGCCCTTTTTATGTCTTGTGGTTTCCGGCGGACATACCCATCTGGTAAAAGTGTCGGATTACGGAAAATATGAGATTCTGGGAAAAACCCGGGACGATGCTGCCGGAGAGGCTTTTGACAAGGTGGCCCGGGCCATCGGTCTTGGCTATCCCGGCGGTCCGAAGATTGAAAAAGCATCTTATCAGGGGAATCCGGAGGCTGTTTCGTTTCCGAAGGCCAGGGTGGCGGATAATCCTTACGATTTCAGTTTCAGCGGCGTGAAGTCTGCCGTACTGAATTATATTAACGGATGCAGAATGAAGCAGATTGAGATTGTGCCCGAGGATATTGCCGCCTCTTTTCAAAAAGCAGTCGTGGATGTGCTGGTGGCTCATTCCATGCACGCAGTTGAAGAATTTGGAATCAGAAAATTTGCCATTGCCGGCGGCGTGGCTTCCAATGGCGTGCTTCGGGAAAGTATGCGGGAAGCATGCCGGAAAAGAGGCGTGGCCTTTTATCACCCGGCACCGATTCTCTGTACAGATAACGCAGCCATGATTGGCGCTGCGGCTTATTATGAATATCTGGCGGGCACCCGGCATGGACTGGATCTGAATGCAGTTCCCAATCTGAGACTGGGAGAGCGGTAAAGGCTGTCAGGCGCGAGGTTACAGTGCAGATATGAAGCATTCTGAAATATGAAAGGATCCGGAAGATGATGAAGAAGCATGTGGCAATTGTTCTGGCAGCGGGAACCGGTTCCCGGATGAAAAGTGATATTCCGAAGCAGTATCTTAATTTGAGGGGAAAACCGGTGTTGTATTATTCTCTGAAGGCTTTCGAAGAAAGTTTTGTGGATGAGATCATTCTGGTAACCGGGGAAGGATGGCAGGAATACTGCAGAAGTGAGATTGCGGAGCGGTATCAGTTAAAAAAGGTAAAAAAAATTGTTGCCGGCGGGGCGGAGCGGTACGATTCTGTGTATCGGGCGCTCTGTGAGACAGACGGGGCCGATTATGTTTATATTCATGACGGAGCCCGTCCCTTTCTGAACGGGCAGATACTGGAAAATGCCAGGCGGACAGTGGAGCAGTTCGGCACCGCAGTGGCGGGAATGCCGGTAAAAGATACAATAAAGATTGTTGATGAGGATCAGTTTGTAAAGGATACCCCGCCGCGCAGCAGAGTATGGCAGATTCAGACGCCCCAGGTGTTTTCCCGGGATCTGATTATTTCGGCCTATCGGAAGCTTTATGAGGCGGAAGCGTTTGAGGGTATTACAGATGATGCGATGGTGGTTGAAAAAATGGAAGGGACTCCGGTAAAGCTGTTCGAGGCGTCTTATCAGAATATAAAAATCACGACCCCGGAGGATCTGGCGGCGGCGGAAATATGGGATCAGATGTCTTTCTGATATGAGAAAGGAACATCCGCAATCACATTTCCGAAGCGTATTGGCGGCCGCACGGTTCATTTTGGGGCAAATAGAAGCGAATATTCGCCTGTGTGAAAAAGAAGTCAAAAAAATGAAATTAATTGTTGACATGAGGCGGGTTTGATTGTATAATCATTTGTGCGCTGACAAAAGCGCAAAGCTTTGGAGAGATATCGAAGTGGTCATAACGAGGCGGTCTTGAAAACCGTTTGTCCGCAAGGGCGCGTGGGTTCGAATCCCACTCTCTCCGTTATCGACTGCTATGTCGATTGAATCATATATTATAATTAATTCGGAGAAGTACCCAAGCTGGCCGAAGGGACACCCCTGGAAAGGGTGCAGGTCGTTAACAGCGGCGCGAGGGTTCAAATCCCTCCTTCTCCGCTATTTTTTATCCCTCTGAGGGATAAAAAATAAATTAAAAAAGTTGTTGACAAACGCCTGAAAGTGTGATAACCTATTCTGGCTGTCGCAA
>CAMLYL010000020.1 GCA_946491665.1 uncultured Lachnospiraceae bacterium
TATTTCGCATACCAATGCAGGAAAGAAGGATAATGCCACGCCCTTGTTTGACTGGGGAAAATATTATGAGAAAGATGGAAAAATAATGATGCCAGTTTCCGTGCAGGCTCATCACTCGTTTGTGGATGGAATCCATATCGGGAAGTTTGTAGAAGAACTGCAGAGTTATCTGGCGGGTTTTATGTGAGGATCCCATCTCCATCTTAAGAAGGCAGAGGGGAAAAGGAAACTTGTAATATATGAACGATAAGGGGGATCTGATGGCAAAACAGGTGATCCACATATTCGGGGCATCCGGAGCGGGGACTTCTACGCTCGGAAAGTATATCAGTGATCAGTTGGGACTCTTTTTTATGGATACCGATGATTATTTCTGGGAAGAAACCAATCCTCCCTATATGCTTAAGAGGGAGCGTTCTGACAGAATTAAGCTGATGAAAAATGATATTGAAAAACATGAGAACATCGTTATCAGTGGTTCTCTTGTGGATTGGGTGCACGGATTGACATAGGTGGGGATATGTATGAGAATCATCATGATTTTATGGAATGGGCGGCAGCGTATGACTGCGGCGGTCTGGATATGCGGAGCAAACGAAAACATAACGAATGGCAGAAACAGCTTCGGTGTCCGCTGATTCTGGTGGACGGGAGTCTGTCAGTTGGGGAAAATTTTGATATTGTCTGGAGAAAGTTGCAGGAAACAGAGTAAAGTTCTCTGCATAGAAAGTAAAATAACACTCATGAAATACCCAAAAAAGAAAGGAACTTTGTATGGATTTATTACAGGCGATGAGGGAACGGCATTCGGTCCGTTCCTACACGGAACAGCCGATTGAAGGGAAAATAAAAGAGGATCTGGCTGCATTTGTGGAGCAGTGCAGCAGGGAGAGCGGCCTGCATCTGCAGCTTGTTCTGGATGAACCAAATGCTTTTCAGAGTCTTCTGGCCCATTATGGAAAATTTTCGGGCGTCCGGAACTATATCGTTCTGGCGGGGCGGAAAGGGGACGATCTGGATGAAAAATGCGGTTATTATGGAGAAAAAATTGTCCTTTACGCCCAGACACTGGGACTGAATACCTGCTGGGTGGCGTTGACCTACAGCAAACGCAAAGTAAAAATCCAGTTGGAAAAGGGAGAGAAGCTGTGTCTGGTGATTGCCGTTGGTTACGGGACAACGGCCGGTGTTCCTCACAAATCAAAATCCAGAGAACAGGTAATGCGTACACAGACAACGCCTCCCGAATGGTTTCTGAAAGGGATTGATGCGGCGCTGCTGGCTCCTACGGCCATGAACCAGCAGAAATTTGTTTTTTCTCTGGATGGAAATGTTGTGAGGGCAGAAGCGGGAACCGGATTTTACAGTAAGATTGATCTGGGGATTGCAAAATATCATTTTGAACTGGGAGCCGGAGGACAGGAAAATGAAGATCAGAAAATATCAGTCTTCAGACTGTAAAGAGATCACAGAGTTATTTTATAATACGATTCATACAGTGAATACGCGGGATTATACAAAAGAGCAGGTGGATGTCTGGGCGCCGGAAGAGCCGGATCTGGATAAATGGAATGAATCGCTGCTTGCCCACTGCAGTATTGTTGCGACAGAGGATAACAGGATAGTGGGGTTCGGGGATATAGATGAAACTGGTTATCTGGACCGCCTGTTTGTACACAGGGATTATCAGAGACAGGGAATTGCGTCTGCTCTCTGTGACCAGCTGGAGCAGGCCGTTCCTGGCAGAATTTTTGTCCATGCTTCCATTACTGCCAGGCCCTTCTTTGAGAGCAGGGGATACCGCGTGGTGAAACAGCAGCAGGTGGAACGGAAAGGGATTTTTCTTACTAATTTTGTGATGGAGAAACTGCGATAATGTATATACGTTCTTTTTCAATTGACTGGAGCGGGGAAATCGGTCGTTCCTATGTGGCGGACATTGAGGCCATCCGTGCCCTGGATTCCTTTACTTTCCAGAAAAATATTACATTTTTTGCCGGAGAAAACGGATCCGGAAAATCGACGCTGCTGGAGGCGCTGGCGATTGCCTGCGGGCTGAATCCCGAAGGCGGAACTGCCAATTATAATTTCAGCACCTATGACGATTATTCGGAACTGGGGTCCGCAATCACACTTTGCAGAGGAATTCCCAGGCCGGAATGGAGTTATTTTCTCCGGGCCGAGAGTTTCTATAATGTTGCTTCTGCTGCAGTGCGCGAATACAATCTGACGGATTATCATGCCAGATCACATGGAGAAAGCTTTCTGGAATTTATCCAGAGTGTGGATGCACCGGGACTGTATTTCATGGATGAGCCGGAGGCGGCGCTTTCTCCCCAGCGTCAGCTGACGTTACTGATTTATCTGGTGAGGATGGCGCAGCGGGGCTCCCAGTTTATTATCGCCACCCATTCGCCAATCCTGTTGGGAACTCCGGGTGCGGATATTTATTCCTTTGATGACGGCCGGGTGAGGAAAGTCTCTTATGAGGAGACTGACAGTTATCAGATTACGAAAATGTTTATTGAAAACCGGAGTTATCTGCTGGAACGGCTGCTCCGGGATGAGGAAGAGTCGGAAAATGAAAGCTTTTGAATTTGACGGAGAAAAATATAAGAAGGCTTCGAAGCATCAGAGAGAGTGGGGAAACAGTCTGATTGCGGAGATATCTTTGAAAGGAAATGAATCCATCCTGGATCTGGGCTGCGGAGACGGCGGACTGACAGAGCAGATGGCATGTCTTGTGCCGGATGGAAAGGTTCTTGGAATAGATGCCTCTGGAGGGATGATTGAAACAGCCCGGAAGAGAGTGCGGAACAATCTGGAGTTTGTTCATATGGATATCAACGAGATTGATTTTCAGAATCAGTTTGATGTCATTTTTTCCAATGCGGCCCTGCACTGGGTAAAGGATCACAGGAGGCTTTTAGATCATGCTTTTTTTGCATTGAGGAAAGGCGGGATTATCGCGTGGGACTTTGGCGGCGATGGAAACTGTGCCAATTTTTATGGAGTGATCCGGAAGATGATCCAGTCGGAAAAATACAAAAAGTATTTTATGGATTTTGAATGGCCCTGGTATATGCCGTCAAAGGCAGAATATGAAAAGCTGATTGCTGCCAGCGGGTTCAGCGATTATACGATTACTGAGGTCAACCGGGACAGATATTTTGCAGATGCGGATGAGATCATAAAATGGATCGATCAGCCCAGCATCGTACCATTTCTCCGGGAGGTTCCGGATGAAGTGAAACCGGAGTTTCGGGAAGCTGTCATCCAGGCAATGCTGGAGAAAACATTGCAGCCGGATGGCACCTGCTTTGAAACCTTCCGGCGGATTCATGTGACAGCCAGGAAAATATAAATTATTGCAGGTGAGAGTGCCAATGAGGAAATTATATTTAGATATGAATAAGCTGGCGGATGACTGCAGTGCGGTATTTGCAGTGGATACAGCAGGTACAGAATCAGAATTGATTCTGGCGGGAACAACTGTCTATTCCATGCCTGTTTCTTGTCGGGATGCAGAATATCAGAAGTGGGCGGAGGAGTATGACATTCACTTCATATTCGATGATAATTATGTAACGGTTGATTTTTACACAATTCCCCATATAGTGATCTTTGCAGCTGATGGGCAGAATGGATATCTTGCCGCAATTGGAGAGGATTGTGGTCCCGACAGCGATGCACCCATCTGTTATATTGACGGAAATAGAAACTGTTTTATGGCTGCGGGAAATTTTAAAGACTTGATGGATAAACGGATTGTGTGGAAGACACAGTTACAGCCCTGTGATAAGGTTCTGCTTTTCCGGTCAAAGAAGGAAGCACAGGGAAAATATGATGTTTTTGATGCATAGAAATTGGATGGAGAAGGAAAAACACCTATCCTGCTGGAAAAATTATCGTACCATTTGCTTGATACGGTGTTAAGTTCTGAATATAATAAATGAAAAGAGTAATATTTAATAAGTTGGATTCTGCAATGAATACCTGTATGGCCATTCGGCCAGGAAAGAGGTTAGTATGATGTATCCGTTTATGACATTAAATGATGAAACAGAAATTGTTCATTCTGATATGCAGGATGATGGGCGGGTGAGAGTTTATATTGAGAAACCGGATGAAAAGTATGGTTTCAGACATGCAGTGTGCTGGCTGCCAAAATATGAATGGGAAGATATTTTTCATTTTTCAAAAAGTGAAATTGCTCAATATGAAGAACTTTTAAGATCCACGGCTCATCTGATTATAGAATTTTCCAAAGAGGGAGGATTTGAAAATGCCTCAAATCTTTAGGATGGGAGAATACTGGATTTATTTCTGGACAAATGAGAATAGACCGCTGGAACCAATCCATGTTCATATTGCAAAGGGGAAGCCATCTGAAAATGCGACTAAGGTATGGATTACGAGTGCAGGGAAGTCTCTGCTTTGCAATAACAATTCCAGGATTCCGTCCCATACATTACGTAATATTATGAGAATGATTGAAGCACGGAGCTCCGATATCATACAGAAATGGTATACATATTTCGGTGAGATAAATTATTATTGCTAGTTTGCGGACGACACCGGTTTTGCAACCTTCCGGCGGATTCATGTAAATAGGAGGAAAGATTCGTGGATATCTGGATGACATCATCTTATGTGTAATTGTTTACTACGATACAGGAGGCATAGATGATGAATATATATTATATAGGAGGATCGCCCTGCAGCGGGAAAAGTACAGTGGCTGAAATCCTTTCAGAACAATATGATCTGTACTATTTTAAAGTAGATGACTTTCTTGATTCATATACGAAGCAGGGAGCCTTAAAAGGATATCCGGTTTGCAGGAAACAGGTGGAGCTGACTCCGGATCAGATCTGGATGCGGGATCCCGTACTCCAGTGCAGAGAGGAATTGATATATTATGAGGAAGTATTTGAATTTATTGAAAGGGATCTGGAGCAGATAAAAAATGTAAACGGGGTTATTACAGAGGGCGCAGCGTATGTTCCCGGGTTGATAAGGGATGCACAGATTCCGGAGAACAGATATTTATCCATAACGCCGACAAAAGAATTCCAGCTTTTTCATTTCAGAAAGAGGACGTTTGTTCCATATATACTGCGAGGATGCAGTAATATGGAAAGGGCTTTTGATAACTGGATGGAAAGGGATATTCTGTTTGCCGGAGAGGTGCGGAAACAATGCGGAGAAACAGGGTACACATCTGTGATCAATGATGGAAGCATGGAAATTGCCGGGCTGGCTGATCTGGTTGCAACTCATTTTGGGTTGGTATCATGGAAAAAATTGGTATGAGGCGAGAGGTTCATTATGTGAAGTCCTATCGCGGAAATAGCGCCCTGCATCATCAGTGTTGTGACAAATATCAGTACGCGATTCTGAGAGAGGAATATTTTTCTTATGGAGACCATCTGAGGAAATAAGGCAGACGCAAAAAATCAAAATGTGTAAGACTGTTTTAGATGGATAATGTAAAATATAATCCCTCATTATCTGTTTTTCATGGCAGAGTGAATTTCTGATTATAGAAACAGATAGTGGGGGATTCTCTATGTAAATGATTTCATTTTTATCTGATCGGAGCTTTCCTTGTCAGCAGCTCATGCATGATGATCATCAGAACCAGGATTAGCAGCAGGTAAAAAGGAAACAGCGCCGCCGAGATATGATTGGCAATCAGGCCGAACAGCGGCGGCATCAGACAGGAGCCCACATAGGCGCTTGCCATCTGTACACCGATAATGGCGAGAGAATTTTCGGCGCCAAAATGCCCGGGGGTTGAATGTATGATGCAGGGATAAATCGGCGCGCATCCAAAACCGACCAGTATCAGACCGATCAGAGACATGATTTCTGTTCCGGGTATTAACAAAACAGCAATGCCAATGGCAATCAGAATCTGACCGAGACGGATCATCTGTGCGTCATTCAGTTTCATGGTAATAAAGCCGCTTAAAGCCCGGCCAACTGTAATTCCTATGAAAAACATGCTGGCAAAGCTGGCTGCTGTTTCCGCAGCCATACCTTTGTACAGGGACAGATAACTGCTGGACCACAGGATGGCAGTCTGTTCCAGCGCACAGTAACAGAAGAAACAGATCATAACTTCCTTTGCACCGGGAATCCGGATAATCTGTTTCAGGGAGAGAGCCTTATTCTGTTCAGCAGCAGATCCTGTCTGAGGAATGGTTCCTTTTTTCCACAGGGGCAGGCTGATAAAAAGGAGAACCGTCAGCACAATCTGAATAATTCCGATGTAGCGGTATCCGGCATTCCAGCCATTTCCATGGGAAAGGGCGTATCCCATAAAGTAAGGTCCCAGTGTGGCGCCGACGCCCCACATGCAGTGAAGCCAGCTCATATGCCAGCTCTTGTAATGAATGGCAACATAATTATTCAGTGCGGCGTCCACACTGCCGGCGCCCAGGCCGTAAGGAATGGCCCAGAGACACAGCATCCAGAAAGCGCCGGAAAAAGAAAAACCCAACAGCGCCAGTGCGGTCATTGCCACACTGATAGCGGTTACTTTTCCGGTTCCCAGCCGGCGGGTCAGTCTGTCGCTCATAAGACTGGAAACAATCGTTCCGGCTGCAATAATCATGGATATGATTCCAGCATAGGAAACCGGCACGCCGAATCCGAGGTACATGGAAGGCCATGCGGAGCCCAGCAGTGAGTCCGGCAGGCCCAGATTGGTAAAGGCAGCATATATAATCGCTAAAAGAAGTTGAAACATACAGTAAATTCCTCCCTGCATCAGATAAAATATTGATTTCGTTTTCAAAAAGAAAATCACAGGCTGCTTGACAGCAGTTACTACAGATTTATAATTATATTGTTCCTGTATAAAAATTTCCATTGAAATATTGCACAATATTATAACAATCCTGCGAGGCTGACCATGACAGGGCTCAATAGCAATCCGAGAATCCCGATTGTATTTCGAAAGTCCCGGTTTGTAAACGAAAGAGATGACCATGACAGTTATAAAAGAAGACTACTCAGAAAAAGTACAGTATGATGATCCCGATTATCCGGTGTACATCAGGCGGAGTTTCCTTTCCACATATCCTCACTATGCAGCTCCCAGTCACTGGCATGAGGATATTGAGCTGATTGCCGTTCTGTCGGGGCAGATGAAGTATAGTGTAAATGGAGAGATTATTGATCTGAAAGAGGGAGAGGGAATTTTTGTGAATTCCAGGCAGATGCATTTCGGGTTTTCTGACACGAATGCGGAGTGTGAATTTTTATGTATCATTTTTCATCCCATGCTGCTTTGTATGACAACTGCTTATGAACGGGATTTTGTACTTCCTGTAATCCGTCACACAGGGCTGCCGTTTCTGCATCTGTGTCCGGAAAACGGATGGCAGAAGGAGATCTGGCAGCAGATCCGGTCAGTTTATCTATGCAGGGAAAAACCGGCAGCCCGGATGAGGATGGGGGCTGCCTTTCTGACAATCTGGAGTCTGATTTACGAAAACATGTCTTTGCATGAAAAGCAGCAGCAGAAGCAGGACACCGATCTGGTGACCGTAAAGAACATGATCGGATTTATCCAGCAGAATTACACAGGCAGAGTATCGCTGGCGGAAATTGCTGCCTCCGGAATGGTAGGACAGAGCAAATGCTGCAAACTGTTTACGAAATATCTGGGAGAAACGCCTAATATGTATCTGACCCGGTACAGGCTGAATAAAAGTATGATTCTGCTGAAAAATACCGATAAAACCGTCACGGAGATTGCCATAGAAACCGGGTTTGGCAGCGGCAGTTATTACGCGGAAACCTTCCGGAAGTGGATCGGTAAAAGCCCAAGGGAATTCCGGGCCGGGTAAGACGCGGGATGGACTGGCTTATGGGTACTACTCCAGATACATTGTCAGCAGTTCCGAAAGATCTCCTTTTTCATTCCAGAAAGCCTTAAAATCCTCCGCAGTAACAAAGCCATAAGCAAAGCGCTGGACATATTCTTTTACTGCTCTGTCAGAGGCTCCTTCCCCAATCTCCTGTTCTATCTTGTAAATCAGACTGGCGCCTTTATCATAGATTTCACTGTATCCCATGGGATCCTGCTGCTCCCAGTCATAGAGCGTCAGCTTGAGATCAGTGGTATCGGGAGCATATCCGGTTCCCGCTTCACCACCCTTACCGGAGACTCTGATATAAAAATCATTTAACCGGTCTTCCATGAGATATATTCCGTCATCCTCAGAAACCATGGGAGGATATTTTTTCTGGTACAAATATTCACAATAGCGGCAGAAACCTTCGTCCAGCCAGGGGAAGGTAATCTGATCATTTCCCACGATACCGTAGAACCACTGGTGGGCGATTTCGTGGCAGACGGAATTGTCAAAATCGACCATATAAGGTTCTGTTTCTTTCTGGTCTGAAATATCAACTCCCATGTCCGCCATGGATTCCAGAGAGATTTGCGGACTGATCATGATGAGCTGCGGATATTCCATTCCGTTTACGCCTCCTGTGAGACCGCTCATGACAATATTCAGATCAGAATAGGGATAGGTTCCGAATTTATTGCTGAAAAGTTCCAGCGATTTCCGGGCTGTATCCAGGGCTCTTTCGGCAGTTGCGGTCATGTTGTCGCCGTAATATACGGTTATGGCAGTATTTTTCCAGGTATCGGACAGCGTCTGGAAGGAATTGCTGGCGCAGAAGGCAAAATCACGGACATTTTCGGCGTGATAGGAGTTGCTGCCGATTTTTCTGCCGGTGGCCGCAACAATATAATCTTCCGGTACATTGATGGTAACATTATAATCGGCAATATCAGTATAGAAAGCATCGCCGATATCCACATAGGGTTCTATTGTCCATCCATTCTGTCCATATACGGCGGGAGTAATAATAAAATTTCCCAGATTAAAAACATTTTCCTGGTAACCAAACCGGTTCTGGATATTGGGGATATATACCTCATAATTCATCCGGATATCAATCTGTTTTCCGGCTGGCAGACTGGCGGGAAGGGAAAGGCTGTAAACGGTGCCGTCAACCTGTTCCAGAAAACAGGCCTGGCTGTTGACGGAAATTTCTATGATATTGATTCCGCCGCCATTTTCCCGGAAGGCCTGTGGAATAAGGTTGAAATAAATATTTTCAAGATCCATTCCCGTGTTGTTGTGGTAAGTCAGATTCTGGTTTACGGTCAGTTTATGTGCTGTGACATCCAGAGTGACGCCGAGGGAAAATTTATTTGTTGTGCCGGCGCGCCTGTTTTCTATTGTTGTTTCATCTGATTCTGAGGAGAGGTTTGTGTTCCGGGAATTCTCCGGCGCTGCCCCGGCTGTTGTTTCCGATAGAGAAGAAGTCGTCTGCTCTGAAGTCTGCGGAGCGCATCCGGCTGCCGTTGTTACAAGTATTGTCAGTAAAATCCATAAGCATTTTTTTATTTTATTCATATGATTCCTCCAGAAGTTTTTCAGCGTTACTGCTCACAGACACTTTACTCCTCATGCGCAAAACCAGCCGGCTGCGTTGTCTGTCGCTGCTTCGCGGCTTTCTGTATGGCTGTGAACAGTAACTTTTCAGCAGGAGTTCAGAAAGAAGGAGCCTGTCCGGCTGTAGGAGAAGATCCTGTCCCGACTGCCTGCTACGGTAAGAAAAGTATAAATGACACATGATTCGGAAATGTTGCCAAGTTGTGACAGAGTTGTATGATATTATTTCTGAAAATATATCAAGTGAATCCGGAAGAGAATGGCCCCCCTGTTTTCCGGCAGGCAGATCCAGATATAATTTTTCTGTAACAAGGGAACAAAGGACTTTTGTTCAAAAGGGATTTAACGTATAATATTTTCATAGAAAGAAGGAATACATTATGAAAAGGAAACTATTTCTTGCAGTGTGTTTCTGCGGTCTTCTGGCGCTGCCGGGCTGCGGCAGGCAGGAAGCTGTGGAAGACCAGACAGAAAAAGTGACGGAACAGACGGCGGAAACGGAAGTCTCTGCGGAAGAAGAGACTCCGTCCGAGGATCCTTCATCAGAAAATATCACACTGGAGACTGGAGATGAAACGGCCGGGCAGAATCCCGAAGAACCGGATGAAACACAGGTTTCTCTTTTTGAGGAGATGCCGGAGAATTTTGTGTTTTCCAGCGGCGCCGGAGGATGGAGTACAGAGTTAAAAGTGGCAGATGACGGTACATTTACAGGAGCATATCATGATTCTGAGATGGGAATTACCGGGGAAAATTATCCCAACGGTACAGTTTATATCTGTAATTTCAGCGGAAGTTTTTCTGATCCGGTGCAGACAGATGATGATACCTGGTCGGTGAAGATTAATTCATTGCAGACAGAGGGAACCGAAGGGGAGGAATATTATGAAGATGGCGTCCGTTATATTTATGCGGAGCCTTTTGGGCTGACCGGAGCGGATGAACTGCAGATTTTTCCAGCAGGGACGCCTGTTGATCAGATTCCGGAGGGATTCTTAAGCTGGACCGGTATGTATTTTGATCCGGAGACAGAGGATAATCTGCCATTTTACGGAATTTATAACGCGGCAGAAGAATGTGCGTTTATCAGCATGGAATAGTCTGATATCTGGTAAGGAGAATGCAGGATGATTTATGCGGTCAGTGATATTCACGGATGTTACAGTCAGTACAAAGAGGTGCTGGAAAAGATACGGTTTTCTGATGAGGATACGCTTTACGTACTGGGAGATGTTCTGGACAGAGGGCCGGATGGATTCCGGGTTCTGGCTGATATGGCTGGAAGATATAATGTGATTCCGCTTATTGGAAATCATGAGTATATGGCCCTGTCTGTTCTGAAACCTTTGATGACGGAAATCACAGAAGATAATTATGATAAGGTACTGGACCGGGATTTTATGGAAAGATATCAGTACTGGACTTCCGACGGCGGGCAGATCACGCTGGATCAGTTCCGGAAGCTGGGGATGGAGGACCGGGAATTTTATCTGGATTATCTGGAGGAATTTCAGTTATATGAAGAATTTACTCTGAATGGCGACAGATATGTTCTGGTACACGCTGATCTTGCGGGAGACAGAAAGGACAGACCGCTGGAGGAGTACGGGATTGAGCAGATGCTTTTCTCCCGGGCGGAGTATGACAGAAAATACAGTGATTCTTACTATCTCGTGACGGGACATACGCCCACCTTCCGGATGGGAAGTGAATATGACGGGAAAATATATAAAAAGAATCATCATATTGCCATAGACTGCGGCTGTGTATCCGGGCGGCGGCTGGGCGTATATTGTTTTGATACAGGGGAATGTTTTTACAGTTCAGATTATTAGGAGAGGAGGGGAGTTATTGTTCATTTCCGAGTCTGTGAACGAAGTGAACAGTAGCGATTTTATGCTGGGTGCGGCGATTGGAGATATTGCAGGTTCTGTTTATGAATGGAATAATATAAAGTATAAGCCGGAAAAGCTGATAAAAACCGGATGCCGGTTTACAGATGATACGGTGCTTACCGCGGCGGTGACTGTGGGAATCCTGCGTTTCTTTGAGGAGGCAGGAGCTGGCTGGGCGGACAGAGCAGATGCGGAGGATATTTTTACGCGGAATGTGCGGGAGACGATTGTGCGGTATGCGAAAAAATATCCGGATGCAGGATACGGCGGAAGCTTCCGGAGATGGGTGAGATCCGGGCAGCACCAGCCATACAACAGCTGGGGAAATGGGTCGGCCATGAGAGTATCCTGTTGCGGCTGGGCCGCGAAAACTGCCCGGGAGGCGAGAACACTGGCGGAATGGTCGGCGGCAGTCACCCACAATCATCCGGAAGGAATCAGGGGAGCACAGGCGGTGGCGGAAAGTATCTGGCGGCTGCGCGCGGGGGCTTCCCCGGCGGAAATCAGAGAAATGGCAGAGTCCTATTATGATATGGATTTTACCCTGGATCAGATCCGGCCGCATTATCAGTTTGATGTCAGCTGCCAGGGCTCGGTTCCCCAGGCCATAGAGGCGTTTCTGGAAGGGAATTCTTATGAGGATGTGATCCGGCTGGCGATCTCTATCGGGGGAGATTCCGATACCATAGCAGCCATAGCGGGCAGTATGGCGGAAATCATATATCCGATTCCGGAAGCTCTGAGGGAAGAAGCTCTGGGGAAACTGCCGGATGATATAAAAGTTCCCCTGCTCCGGGCGGAGGAGATGTTCGGGGTGAGAGTGGGGTAGAATGAAAGCTGATTGGTATTGCAGCACCGCCGGGGCGTTTTAGGAGATGTTCGGCGTGAGCGTGGAGTAAAATGAAAGGGGAAAGTTTTCATTGATATACAAAAAAGCAACATTGGACGACCTGGATATTTTAACGGAAACCAGGATTGAGGTGCTGAGAGCCGCCAATCAGCTGTCAGATGATGCTGATATGAGTGAGGTAAAAGCCCGGTCCTATGAATATTACAGGAAAGCACTGCGGGACGGAACCCATATTGCATATCTGATTTTCGATGGGGATAAGTTCGCCGGCGCCGGGGGCGTGAGCTTTTTCCAGGTAATGCCCACTTACCATAATCCCAGCGGCAGGAAAGCATACATTATGAATATGTACACAAAGCCGGAGTACAGAAGAAGAGGAATTGCTTTTATAACTCTGGATCTTCTTGTTCATGACGCCAGGGAGAAGGGCATTACGGCGATTTCCCTGGAGGCTACAGCCATGGGGCGGCCGCTGTATGAAAAATACGGCTTCGTGGAAATGTGGAATGAGATGGAACTGCCGCAGTAAAATGAATTTGAATTCAAGAGAGATAAGTTTGGCAGTAAACTTCTAAATTTACTTTGATGTTGTACTTTGCATGTCAGAAGGAGATAACAATGGTGAAGCGCTGTATTGCAGTTGCCGGTATAGTCGTATGATAAAGAAACATGAGGTAGTAAGTTACAGGAGGATTTTTAAATGACTATATCGGCGGAAAAGGTATATCCCCGCACCGGGGACGGGGAAACAGTTTATCTGACAAATGTTGTGTCAGATCCCATGATTGAGGTTGGAGATTACACAATTTATAATGACTTTGTTCACGATCCGCGGGAATTTGAAAAAAATAATGTGCTGTATCATTATCCGGTCAATCATGACCGGCTGCTCATCGGGAGATTCTGTTCGATTGCCTGTGGTGTAAAATTCTTATTTACAAGCGCAAATCATACGCTGAAATCGCTGTCCACGTATCCTTTCCCTATTTTCTTTGAGGAATGGGGACTGGATGTAGAAAACATAACAACAGCCTGGGACAATAAGGGAGACATTGTAATCGGTAACGATGTATGGATCGGATATGAAGCTGTGATTTTTTCCGGCGTGACGATTGGAGACGGTGCAGTAATCGGCGCCCGTGCCGTTGTGACAAAGGATGTGCCGCCTTATACGATAGTCGGCGGCGTCCCGGCAAAAGTGATCCGCAGACGTTTCCCGGACGAGACGATTTCCAGGCTTCTGGATCTGAAGTGGTGGAATTGGCCGGAAGAGCGGATTGCGCAGAATATTGAAGCAATACAGGCCGGGAATATAGAGGAATTGAGATGAGATGGGGCAGGGATCCTTGCAGGGTTCCCTGCCTTTATATGTGGGAAAATAGTCTGATATATGATAAACGTGTTTCCTGTAATTTGGGACAGACGGCAAAATCCGCTTGATAGGGTTCTGGGTTCTGAATATAATAAAAGGAAATAAGGAGGCGGTAAAATGGCAGTTCCAACTAATATTAAAACTCTTCTTTCTGGAAATGTGGTGGAGTGGGCACGGATTGAATATAAAGAAACCTGGGATGCAGAAGCATCTCTAAAAACTATATGTGCATTTGCAAATGATATTGATAACTGGGGTGGTGGTTATATTGTAATTGGTGTCAGAGAAAAGGATGGAAAACCGGAATATCCTTTGCTGGGAGTATCACCGGAAAAAATAGACGGATATCTCAAGGATATGCTGAATAAATGTAAATTGATACATCCGGAGTATCTTCCTATTGTGGAGGTAGTAGATTATGAAGAAAAGAAATTTATCGTGATCTGGGCTCCGGGAGGTAATCTGCGGCCATACTCATCTCCAAGAACAATGGCCAGAGACAGTAAAGAGCGCATTTATTATATTCGAAAAATGTCCAGTACAATTGCGCCGTCAGAGTCAGAAAAGCGGGATTTATACAGTCTGGCTAATAATATTCCATTTGATGACAGAGTAAATCATGAGGCAGAACTTGCGGATTTGAATATTACCTTAATTCAGAGCTATTTAAAAGAAACAGGAAGTTCTTTGTATAAGGACTCCGAGAATATGGAGTTTGTAGATTTATGTAAGAGTATGAATATTATAAGTACTTTACCCGAGTATGTAAAACCTAAAAACGTTGGTTTGATGTTTTTTAGTCTGGAACCGGACCGTTTTTTCCCTTATGCGCAGATTGATGTAGTTGAATTTCCGGACAATACGGGAGATAGAATCAGAGAAAAAACATTTAAGGGGCCATTGCATCAACAATTGAGAGAAGCATTATTATATATTCGCAATAGTATTTTGCAAGAGCAGGTGATTAAAGTTGATGGAGTGGCAGAGGCAAAACGATTTTTTAATTTCCCTTATGCTGCTGTAGAAGAAGCTCTTTCAAATGCGGTTTATCATAAGGGATACGATGAACGTGAGCCAATAGAAGTCCGGATAGAAAGGGATCGGATAATTGTTGTCAGTCATCCAGGTGCAGATCGTTCTGTCAGCAGGGAAGGATTGAGAGAGTATCGTGTTTTCAGCCGGAGATATAGAAATCGGCGGATTGGTGAGTTTTTAAAGGAAATGCATTTGACAGAAGGGCGAAATACCGGATTTCGAAAAATACGGACAGCTCTTCGCAATAATGGTTCACCCGAACCAGTATTTGAAACAGATGACGAGCGAACCTATTTTGCTACAACTCTTTTTATTCATCCGTATTTTAAAGATCCAGGCATGGAATATAGTCAAAATGACAGTGTAAATGACAGTGTAAATGACAGTGTAAATAATTTAAGTAAAAATGAAAAGCGGGTTCTTGATATAATTCAAAAAAATCCAGTTTTGTCGGCAAGTCAGATTGCTAACATTCTTGGAGTTTCGGAATCGACTATACGGCGAGCTACAAAAACATTGAAAAACAGGAATATTATACAGCGCCAGGGATCCGATAAAAAGGGTATATGGGTAATTACAAAGCAGGTATCTAAATTTTCGGACCAATGAATTTTGTGATATATAACGGAGTGAACACAGCAGTGAGTATAAGAAAAGCGGCCTTATCCGACTTTGATATTGTAAAAATGATCGCGGAAACTACGATATCCGAAATCTATCCTCATTATTATCCGAAAGGTGCAGTGGAGTATTTTCTGTCACATCACAGTGAGCAGAATATCGTCAGTGATATAGAGAGAAACCAGGTTTTCCTCTGTCTGGATCCGGAGCAGAAAGTGGTGGGGACTGTGACGGTCAGAGACAATGAGATCTGCCGCCTGTTTGTTCTGCCGGAATGCCAGGGCCGGGGATATGGAACGGAAATGCTGGATTACGCGGAGAAGCAGATTTCTGATCATTATCCGGAGGTGACTCTTGCTGCCTCATGGCCTGCAAAAAGGCTTTATGAAAAAAGAGGATATAAAGAAAACGGCTTTCACATAATCCCGGCCGCTTATAACGATTTTCTGTGTTACGACGATATGGTGAAAAGAGTATAATATATGATTTTTGTGGAGAAAGGTCTGGAAGTAAACGTCCAGATCTGCTTCAGAAGGAGGTCAATATGGGAGAGGAATGTCTGATCTGCAAAGCGCCTCTCGAATATCTGCAGGAAGATATTGAGATGGAGTGTGCGGTCTGTCATAAAAAGGAATACAGTAAAACAAGATGTATCCATGGTCATTATGTATGCAATGAGTGTCATACCAGCGGCATGGACCGTATCATTTCCGTGTGTCTTCATGCGGACACAAAAAATCCGGTACGGCTTCTGGAAAAGATGATGTCCATGGATTTCTGTCACATGCATGGGCCGGAGCATCATGTCATGGTCGGCGCAGTGCTTCTGACTGCTTTTAAAAATGCGGGAGGGAAGATTGATCTGGAGAAATGTCTTTCGGAAATGTACCGCCGGGGGAAATCAGTTCCCGGCGGGGCCTGCGGCTTCTGGGGTGCCTGCGGTGCGGGAATCAGCGCCGGAATGTATATTTCTATTGTCACCGGAGCCACTCCTCTTGCGGGGGAGGCGTGGGGACTCTCCAATCAGATGACTTCACGTGCTCTGGGGAAAATCGGCGAAGTGGGCGGTCCCCGCTGTTGTAAGCGGGATTCCTATCTGGCGATTACGGAAGCAGTGCAGTTTACGAAGGAAAAACTGGGGATTGCCATGGAGGCGGATGATATTGTCTGTTCCCGTTCGGAAATCAATCAGCAGTGTATAAAAGAGAGATGTCCCTTTTTTCGCAGAAAGAAAGCGCGGGGGAATACAGAAAATGAGGCTGTAAACAGAGATGAAACGTGTAAGGAATAAATGGCGTGTACAGAACTGGCCTGGTTCGGCCGGATAAAAATAAAGGAGAAAATTATTATGGCGACAGGAATGCAGAAACAGATATCAATGAAAATTGCGGACAAAAGCGATATGGAGGATCTGGTTGCCCTCCGTGTGGAAATGCAGATTGAGGACTGGGAGCGGACACTGAACCAGGATTTTTCCGGTTATGCGCAGAAGTTTGGAGAACTGACCCACAGGCATCTGGAGGAAAAACTGGGGAAATCTATTTTCTTTGCCATTTTATATGAAGAACAGGAGCCGGTGTCCTGCTGTGCACTAGAGGAGCTGGGAGAACTGCCGCAGATTACGGTGTGCACAGAGCCGGACGCAAGGCATGGCTGTCTTGCCAGCGTGTATACAAAACCTGCTTACCGCGGCCGGGGATATCAGCAGCGGCTGCTGGGGTATCTGATGGATTATGTAAAGGATCTGGGATTCCATGATATTACGCTGACCACAAATTCGCCGGATGCCGCACATATATATCTGAAATATGGTTTTACCCATATTTCGGAAAAGTATTTTCTGGCATTATAAAGATGATAAAGGAGAAGGAATGGTTCAGATAGATCAGATTCTTGCCAGGATGAATTTAAAAGAGAAAATTGCTTTCTGTACCGGGGTGGACTTCTGGCATACGAAGGCGCTTCCGGAATATCATGTGCCGCAGATGATGATGTCTGACGGTCCTCATGGGCTCCGGTGCCAGAAGGGGAAAAATGATATGATCGGGATCCGGCAGTCGCAGCCGGCCACCTGCTTTCCCGCAGCGGTTACGGCAGGAACTTCCTGGAATGAGGAGCTGTATGCTGAGGAGGGAGAGGCCATCGGAAAAGAAGCCCTGGCAGCAGGTGTTTCTGTTGTGCTGGGACCCGGCTGCAATATCAAGCGGAATCCCCTGGGCGGAAGAAACTTTGAATATCTTTCCGAGGATCCGTACCTGGCGGGGAAAATGGCTGCCGCCTATATCCGGGGGCAGCAGGCAGCGGGAGTATCCTCCAGTCTGAAGCATTTTGCTGTCAACAGCCAGGAATATAAAAGAATGAACGGCGACAGCCAGGTGGATGAGCGGACTTTGCGGGAAATTTATCTGACGTCTTTTGAGATCGCAGTGAAAGAGGGAAAACCGGACACGGTAATGTGCGCCTATAATAAAGTCAATGGCATCCACTGCAGCGACAGCAGATGGCTTCTGACAGAGATTCTCCGGGAAGAATGGGACTTTGACGGCATGGTGGTGACGGATTGGGGAGCACTGAATGACAGAGTTGCAGGATTTCATGCAGGATGTGATCTGAATATGCCGGGAGGCTCCCGTTTTATGGAAAAAGATGTACTGAAAGCGGTGAAGAATGGGATTCTGGAGGAAAAGGATATTGACCGGGCTGTGGAGCGAATTCTGAGGATTGTGTGTAAAGCCGAAGAGCCTGCAGACAGAACTGGAAATTCTTCTGATAAAGAATTGGCGAATAGAAATTCTGATGAAAAAGGAGATGGTTTCAGAAATAAAAATTCTTCCGGCGGAACGGGAGATCAGAAATGTATAGAAACTGCCGATTTTGAAAAGCATCATAAACTGGCTCTGAAAATTGCGGAACAGGGTGCGGTACTTTTCAAAAATGAGGATCATATCCTTCCTCTCAGAACAGATGACATAGTGCTGATCGGCTATATGGCGGAGCATATGCGTTACCAGGGAAGCGGAAGCAGCCATGTAAACCCAACAAGGCAGATAAATCTGATGGAGGTAATGCCGGGGACAGAGTATGTTCCCTGCTGTGACCAGGAGGGAAATGTAACAGAAGAAGCATTGAGGGAAGCTGCGGAGGCAGCGTCCAGACACAAAATTGCAGTGGTGGTGGCCGGACTGCCGGAAGCATATGAGACTGAGGCGCTGGACCGGGAGCATATGAGACTGCCCGAAGGCCATAACCGCATGATTGAGAGAGTTGCAGAGGCAAATCCCAACACTGTGGTTATCCTGCTGGGCGGAGGCCCCATGGAACTTCCCTGGGAGAAGGATGTGAAAGGGATTCTTTATATGGGACTTCCCGGACAGGCAGCAGGGGAGGCGGCATATGATCTGCTGATGGGACAGGCCGTTCCCTCCGGTAAGCTGACCGAAACCTGGCCGGTTAGTTATGAAGATGTTGTATCAAAAGAGACCTTCGGGAAGAAAAATGTGGAGTACCGGGAGGGTGTCTATGTGGGCTATCGTTATTATGACAGCGCCGGGAAAGCGGTCCGTTATCCCTTTGGATATGGTCTTTCCTATACCCGTTTTGAGTATACAGATCTGGAAATCTGCTGGCCGAAGGTATCTGTGACCGTAAAGAATACCGGGGCATATAAGGGTGCGGAGGTGGTGCAGCTCTATATCGGCCTGGAAAAAGGGGATTTGAAGATTAGCATCGGGGATACGCCCTGCAATAACGATCTGTTCCGCCCGGAGAAGGAACTGAAAGGCTATGTCCGCCTGGAACTGGATCCGGGAGAAAGCAAAAAGGCGGAGTTTCTGCTGGATGACCGGAGTTTTGCCGTATGGCACAAGGGATGGAAGGTTCCGGAGGGAAATTATGCCATTATGGCGGCTTCTTCCAGCCGGGATATCCGGCTTCAGAAGGTGATTTCAGTGGAGGGCGTCCGGATTCCCGCGCCGGAATGGCAGAAGGGAAGCTGGTATGAAACTCTGTCCGGCCTTCCCGGACGGAAAGAGTGGGAACTTCTTATGGGACATCCGGTTCCGCCGGAGCCGGAACCGGGGCGGGGAATGTTTACTCTGGACAATACCTGTCTGGAGATGAAGGATCATGCCCTGCTTATGAAGATAATATATAAAATCATGGAGTTTGTTATTGCCAGATTATCCAGAGGAAAGAACAGTTCACCGGGACTGTCATACCGGATGCTGCTGGCTTCCACGGCAGACTGTCCTCTGCGGGCTCTGGTGATCCACAGCGGCGGTCTGCTGGGAGATGGGATTGTGAGAATGCTTCTGCGGATTGGGAATGGAAGAAGGAGGAAAGACGTAGTTGGAAGTGCCTCCTTAAAAGGGAGAAAATGATTCTGTTTTTATATAGCGTTCAGTAAGCGGCAGAGAGACTTGCCGCTTACTGGAGTTTTTCTTCTTATACAATGGAGATCAGATTACTTGAATATGGATTTTGCCCAGATAATGTCCCGGAAGAATTTCTGTTTCTTCACCATTTACGGTTATGGAGAGACGCTTTCCTTTAGGGGCTTTCAAAATGGCACCTTCTTGCAGGTGAAGTCCGGTAATCCAGCACTCTCCTGGGACAGTCCATGTTGTTTTGGCATCCATGTGAACAATAACGCCGTTATTGACAGGTTCTTTTACCTTATTTTTGACCACTCCAATTTCATAATAGTTTGCACAGGTAAGGAGTGGAGATTCATGATGGGCGATACTGGCTGAAATCAATCCATTGCAGACTACATTGGAAAGTTTCACATCAAGATTTTTCACACCCTGCAGATCTGCACCAAATCCGTGATGCTTTGGGCCTTCCGGCGGCTGCCAGGGCATTTCAAACTGCGGGCAGCGCTGATTGACAAATAAGTTGGTGCTGCCATTGAAAATGTGATGGTTGATTGTCATATTGGATATCTCCAGCATAACATCCTCAGTAGGATCTGCAACAGTGATATCACGTCCTTCCACAGGGATATCTTCTTCGCCAAGCGGATCTTCATAATAACCATCGGCATTCGGTTGCTCATCATTATCCATGAGCTGGAAAAGTACACCGTTTTCCGGATAAAATTCGCAATCATCTATGCGAATGAGAGAACTGGATCCTTTAATACAAATCCCGGCCTTTTTTGTATGGAACACACATTTGTTTTGGATATCCAGTGTTCCCTGATAGTTACGGTAGATAATAACTCCGATTTTCGCATTTACAACTGTGTGATTTCGGAAGATACCGCCGGCTTCATTGCTGGCCATAATCATGGCGAAGGTAATATCTTTAAAATTGCAATTATCATAGGTGTTTATACAATCTCCAATAGAAAATCCGCCATAGGCGCTTTCTCCGGTCTTTTCTATAATGGTATCTTTCACATTGAGTCTTACCCGCTTTGGCATATCTACGGAAAGAATTCCCCATCCCTGTGCTTTACAGATACAGTTTTCGATATTTACAACTGCATTGTCGGTTATAAAAGATGCCCTACATGACCCCAGCGTTCCCAATACCCATGCATTTGAAAAAGCATTCCCTAATCCAATATGTTGCTTATAACCGATAGGGAGTTCATCTGTACTTTCAGCAAAAATTGTACTGTGTCTTAAGGTTACTTCTGCCTGATCGGAAGCATAGAAGGTTCCGCGAACAACGCCGCGTGTATGGATATTGCAGTCCTCAATCAACAGTTTTGTATTATCTGTGGCCATGATTCCGAACCCCATCCCCATAAAGTCGTTGGAACCATTACCAAGAAAATCGATTTTTGAATTCGTTATTTTATAATTGCTGTCACCAGATACGATAATTCCGTTAAAATTGAAATCATATCCGGAGATGGATACGCTGTCAATCTTTTCTTCTGTAATAGAACCGCCATTTACTGCCTGCAGAACTGATTTTTCGGGGATAAGTTGATTATTTTTCACATAAATACCGGTACGATAGGTATATTCTTTCCCGGCATCGAATGCGAAGGGGCGTGTAATGGCATCTCGAACGATGAGTTGTATTTCTCCTTCATACTCTCCGGGAAGAATTCTTTCTACTTGTCCGTTCAGTATCATCGTAACTGTTTTCCCTTTGCAGGCATCAATGCTTAATTTGGGATAAATTCTCAGATAATCCAGGTCCATGCTTTCTGAGATGACGTAATTGTTTTCTTTTACAATAAGAGATTTCATTCGTTTTCCTCCTCTTCCAGAATTGTTGTATTTTTATTTAATCACAATTCGAGAAAATGTAACAGAAACAAAAAATCCGGACAGATATGACAAAAAGTCAAAGTAAAGTGAAGGAATTTTGTGACAAAAAGTCAATGTTAAAACAATTTTTTGTCAATTTACGATATTTATGAAACATGTTATGGTTAGGTTGTTAACAGAACGAACCAATTTGATATCACATATGTGAAAGATTTTAAAAACAAGGAAGGAACAGGTATAAATATGAAAAAATTTTCAAGTTACAAAGATATACCGGATGAAGTAATTGAGGAATTGCTTTCTCCGGGATACGGACCGATGGAATTTGGAGATGTTATGCTGGAAGACGGTACAGTGTATTCCTCTACTTATATGCGATTCCCTTATGCAAAAGGATACATGATTGACTGGTGGTTCAGCAATCGTCTTAACAATACAAATGATTATCAGTTTTGGAATCCTGATCATGGAACCTTTGAGTGGGATAAAAACAAACAACCAGGGACCACAATTGGCGCTACTCATATCAGTAAAGAAAAAATCGGTGATCAGGTCCTTCCAATGAGAATTTCATTTTATGATCCGGCAGAGCTGGTAGATCCTCAACGTCTGAAAGAAGCAAATATTTCCTGCTTTCTGGTGGCAGAGGTGAGGTTGGAAACTGGAGAATTATTAAGCTGTTTTCTTCATGTGGCCAGAGATACTTATTATGGGTGTGAACTGAGAAACCGCTTCTGGGCGCCGGGAGATACCAGAGAACATACACGTCAGATGAATATGCATAATATTGAAGAAATGGGGAGTCTGGCAGAATTCCTGCCGGGGCTGTATCTGAGGGAAACAAAATGATCATAAAAAGATAGGAGGAGGAAAGTTATGTTGACCAGTGTCGCCGTATCTGCTATTGCAATTGTGGCAAGTATTATTCTTTTTATCATACTGTCTTATAAAGGACTGTCACCGATCCTGGCTGCTTTGCTGGCGGCTGTTATTGTAGGATTTACCTGTGAAGGCGGTGTCATACCAGCAATTTTTGATACTTTTGTGAATCAGTCAATTAACTTTATAGGTACGATTTTGCTGTTGTTTGTAATGGGAGGATTATTTTCTGCTGTATTGGACATGACAGGAACGACAGAAGCGCTTGCCAATGGTATTGTCCGTTATCTGGGGGAAAAATCGATTCCGTTTGTCATATTTCTTATCAGTGGGGTGTTATGCTACCTTGGAGTTGGTGCATATCAGTTTATAGTGGCGGCTTTGGCATTTGGGCTTCTGAAAAAAGCAAATATGCCTAAAAATGTTGGCTTGATTGCCATGCTGACTGCCTGTAATGCGGTTGTTTATTGTCTCCCGGGTACAACAGGGGCGCCTAATATTATGCCCACTACTTTTTTGAACACAACCATTTATGCGGGAGCCGGTGTGGGGATTATGGCATTTATCATTGCCACAGCATTGGGGTTACTTTATGTTTATTGGATGGCTCACAGTTATGTAAAGCAGGGCATCGGTTATGAACAACAGAGTGAATCAATGGAGGGAATCGTCAAATCGTCACAGGAGAAAGAACGAAAACTTCCACCTTTCTGGACAGCAATTGCTACCCTGTTGATTTTGTTTGCCTTCAGTGCAATATTTACATTTGTGGATGCTTTTGGATTTGATTCGACACAGGCGGTGATCTTTGCGCAAATTATTGCGGCATTATGGGCCTGCCTGATCAATCTGAAATTTATAGAAAAGGGAACTATTCTTTCACAGCTTACCCGGGGCGTTGTAAACGTACTTCCAATCGCTATTTTAATGGGATTCATCTCGGGATTTGGCGCAGTTGTGCAGACAACATCAGCATTTGGCTCTTTGTTGTCCGGTCTGCTTTCCCTAAATATAAGTCCGTATTTACTGACTTTTATCGGAATTGCGATTATGTCGGCATGTCTGGGGAATGGAACAAGTGCAATGGTTATGGTGTTAAATGCACTGTCTCCTGTGATTACAACATCAGATGTGAATTATAATCTGATTCACCGGATTGCCACGACGACTGCTTCTACAACAGATTCCATGCCTCATTGTCCGAATGTCTGCGTAGCGATTCAGGCATTTGGTCTGACGCATAAGAAAAGCTATAAACATGTATTCTTCAGTACAGTGTGTATTCCTTTAATATATGCTGGTGCAGTAACTGTTGTTGCAATGCTGATCGGTTAATAAAGAGAATGAAGAGATAGAAATTGAAACAGGGTGTTTGGGAAATCAGTCAGATCCAGAAAGGACCTGGCTGATTTTTCCGTGGTTTAAAATGTTACAACTTGCCAGAATAAGTATACCGTTTTATACTAAAAATAAGAATATACAAAAGTAAAGTAGCGGGGGATATGTATGAATTTTCTACATCTATATTATTTTAAGTTAGTCGCAAAGAGCGAGAACATAACGAAGGCTGCACAGGAAGCCTATATTTCAACATCCGGTCTCAGTAAGGTCATCAGCAGATTGGAAAGTGAGGTGGGGTATCCTCTGTTTGAAAGATACAGTAACCGACTGGTTTTGAACAGCGCAGGACGCATATTTTATGATTTTGCGGAAAATGTTTTATCACAACAGGACGAATGTCTGGCACAAATTAAAACAACAATGTCAGCAGAAGAAGAAATTGTAAATATTGCAGTACCTGCGGAACGGCTTGTAAAGGCAATCATTAATAAATATATGAAGGAAAATCCCAATATTCGTTTTAGCCAGTATATCATGAATGCAGTAGAATGCCAGAACGCATTGGAGAACAGAGAAATTGATTTTGCGATTTGCCACAGACCGATCGAAGCGCCGGGGATTATCTGGACTCCATTATGTGAGAAGGAAATGTGTATTGCTGTAGGGTGGAATCATCCTCTGGCTAAAGCTGACATAAAGGAAATTTCCCTGATTGATTTGAAAGATGAATTATTTTTTGTGCATGCTTCCAGTTCGGATGAGAGAGATGCAATTATAGATTTTTGCAGAGAAGCGGGATTTGTCCCCAGAATTTATCAAAGTGATCCGGCTGTTACTTTTGAAGTGCTGGAAAAAGGAACCGGGGCGGCATTTGTGCTTGATTACTTTTTTATGGATGAGAAAAGTCAGAGATTGACAGATCAATATATGAATGGATCTGAGATTGCTCATAAAGTATCCCTGCACAATCCCAGATGTTTTTTGCCTATCGGAATTGCGAGAATAGAAAACAGACCCTTATCAGAACGTGCGGCTCTTTTGTATCACATGATGTGTGAGAAATTTGAGGAAGATGAAGAGGAGTGCCCTTGATCTATACAAATATGTATTTTTTACTATATTAAGATATCTGGTTTTTCTTGACAATAAAAACCCAATCTGGCTATTCTAAAATTATAATTTGGTTTAGATGGAAAACTATAAAGAAATAAGAAAAACAAGTGTATTTTTGATCAAAAAACGTATCTGATACAGACAAGGAGTGGGTAAAAATGTCATATATAAAACGGGCTGCAGAAGAGACCGTTGCACGGATATCGAAAATGTTCCCGGTATTCTTTCTGACTGGTTCGCGGCAGGTAGGGAAAACGGCAATTAAAAACTTTCGTGTTCTGGATCCTGTGAGCAGACAGAATGAATCCGAAAATTTTGATGGGCTGGGGGCATTAAAGACAGAGATCGGAACGGGGAGCGTAATCTGTATGGCAAATGATCTTTTGCCGGTTGATCAGCGCAACTGGTACGTGCCGGTCTGGCTGATTTAATGAAACAGGAGGGACACACATGAAAACAATAAGATTATTATATCCCGATTACATCAGCGGGGATCTGGACGCCTATTATTTTGGAGCGGATCTGATGGCGCATATTCTTCCGGAGAATGAAAATCAGCCTCTGCGGAAGGTGGAGATCACTCCGCCGGACGGCACGGAGCGCAGGGTGACAGACGGAATTTACGGAAAAGACGAGGTGATTTCCGGGATCCGGCAGGCTATGGATATCATTGAGGAGGAAAAGCCGGATAAAATCATCACTATCGGCGGCAACTGTATGGTTTCCCAGGCGGCCTTTGATTATCTACATGGAATCTATGAGAATACAGGGATTATCTGGATTGACGCCCATCCGGATGTGTCACAGGTAAAGGACGGATATCCCAATGCGCACGCCATGGTCCTGGGATCGCTGCTGGGATATGGGGACAGTGCGTTGTCGGATCTCATGAAAAACAGAAAATTCGGATCAGACGAGATCCTTTATGTGGGTCTGCAGGGACTGCATGATTATCAGAAGAAATTCCTGGACGACAGAAAGGTAAATTATAAGATACAGACAGAGAACTTTGTAACGGACGAAGAAATCCAGAGTTTTATGAAGCGCTTTGATCATATTCTGGTGCATCTTGATATTGATGTGCTGGATCCTGCGCTGTTCCATTCCACCTATTTTGCCAACGGCGAACTGGTAGGGGACGGCAGCGGGGCAGGAAGAATGACCATGGAGCAGCTTTCCGGCGTATTGAAATGCATCACGGAAGAATCTGATGTGGTTGGTTTCACGATTGCCGAGTATCTGCCCTTTGATGAGTACCGGATCCATCAGATGTTCGCCGGTCTCAGATTATTTACAGAATAAGATATGAAGTATCCGCCCGGATGCAGGAAAGACTGGACAGGGACAATGGAGCGGAACTGCGGGGCAGAGGATTTATCAGATGCGGAAGTCAATCCCACATCTGATAAATCCTCCGCGAGGGCGCTGACCGGAGTGGAGCGGAGACCGCAGGGATTCGGAAAAGAAATTGTCAGCTAAAGCTGACCTAAATCCAGCGCCAGGACCCGCGAGCGTGTCTTGAATGTTTTCCGATCATTTTTCGCTGTTTCGCCGCGGAAGAAATTTACGGTTCACTGCCTGCGGCAGAAGATTGGTCTTCCGGCTGATAGATTTCATGGCAGAGTGTATAGATGATATCCGCCATCTCATTTTCCGGAAGATCAAAGCCGGATGAAATCCATTCCCGGATGATCTGCAGACATCCGTGCATGACAAAACCATAGACATATTTTTCCGTTTCCATGGAGCATATGGAAGGCAGATTGCTTTTCACATGCCCCATGGTTTTTTCTATAAAAACAGATTGAAAACCGGCGTTTTCCGGCTGGCACAGCAAAATTCTGAAAATGGGCGCATTGGATTTTACATATTCCAGAAAAAACCGGATGTACAAAATAGTACTGCAGTCATTTGAGACGTCTTTTAAATAGGAGAGGGTGTCTGTCAGCAGCTCATCCTGTATTTCCTTTAAAAGCTGATACTGGTCGGTATAATGGAGGTAAAAGGTTGAGCGGTTCAGATCTGCCTGTTCGCAGATCTCTTTGATGGTGATTGCATTTACCGGTTTCGTGTTCATAAGCCCGATCAGACTGTTTTTTAAGAGCATCTTTGTCAGTTTTGTCCGTCTGTTGTTCTTTGTCGCCATGAGAATTCTCCAGTCAGATTTTCCGTTTTTGTGCTTAAATCGTCATTTCAGATCAATATGTTGTATTAAGAACATTCTAAAATCATCTGATGTTTGTTAAAACAACACAGTGTTGATATTATGGTAGCAAAGTAAAAATAAGAAGTCAACAGGAGAGAGCAAAGATGGAAAAGAAAAAGGTATTTCTTACTGGTGCTGCCGGAGGAATGGGATTTGAAAGTCTCAAGCAGATGCTGGAGGTTCCGGATAAACTGGATATTACAATTCTTGTGAGAGATTCGGAGAAGAATCACAGGCTGTTTGCGCCCTATGAAAAAACAGAGGGGCTGCATATTGTGTGGGGAGATCTGCTCTGTTATGAGGATGTATGCAAATGTGTCCGGGACGCGGACCTTGTGCTGCATATTGCTGCTTTTGTGTCGCCGGCAGCCGATTACTATCCGGAAAAAGCCATGAAAAATAATTACGGATCGACAAAGAATATCATTGAGGTCATACGGAATCTGGGAAGGGCGGACGTCTGCAGATTTGTTTATATCGGAACAGTTGCGGAGACCGGCGACCGGATGCCTCCCATTCACTGGGGAAGAGTGGGAGATCCCGTAAAACCCAGCATGTTTGATTATTATGCGGTATCGAAGGTGGCGGCCGAGAGATATGTGATTGAGTCCGGACTGAAATACTGGGTCAGTCTCCGGCAGACCGGGATCATCGGGCCGGCCATGAGCAAAATCCGGGACGCGATTATGTTTCATAACTGTTTTGACAATGTTCTGGAATATGTGTCCGACCGTGATTCCGGAAGAGCAATGAGAAATCTGTGTGTATTTGAGGCAGAGGGAACGCTGCCGGAAGATTTCTGGGGACACATCTACAATATTGGCGGCGGTGAGAGCTGCCGGATTGACACGTATCATCTGTACAAAGAGCTGTATGGCGCTCTGGGGATCACGAAGCTGGAGTATATTCTGGATCCGAAAAAACAGGCGACGCGAAATTTCCATGGACAGTATTATCTGGATTCTGACAGGCTGGAAAACTATCTGCATTTCAGAAGGGACAGTATGCAGTATTACTATGATTCCTATCTGAAGGAGCTGGGGGCGCTGGTTCCCGCGGCAAAGATAATCTGCCGGCTGCCCGGCGGACAGAAGCTGATGGGGAGCATAATCCGGAAATCCTTTGAAAAGCTGGCGGACAGCGAGCATGGCACAGTACATTTTATCAAAGACAATGTGGAGGATCATATCGATGCTTTCTGGGGAAGCCGGAAAGCCTGGGAAAATCTGCCGGACAGTATGAAGGATATGGCGCATTTTAAAGACTGGGATAAGGTGATATGGATTGACCATGGATACGATGAATCAAAACCGGAGTCGGAACTGAATCTGGAAGATATGAAAAAGGCAGCTGAATTCCGGGGCGGCAGGTGTCTGTCAGATACCATGGAAACCGGAGACTGGACCGGAAAACTGAAGTTCCGGTGTGCGTTCGGACATGAATTTGAGGCAAGTCCCCGGCTGATTCTGGAAGGCGGGCACTGGTGTCCCCACTGCGAAAATAAAAGCTGGAATTACGGAGAGCGGGCAAAAGTGGATCCGTTTTTTGCCCAGGTATGGAATCCCCTTCATGAGCCGGACGAGCTCAGAGAATACCCGAAAGTGACATATCGTTTCCGGGAGCAGGACGACAGCTGTGAAAAGTAAAATGGAGTAGCCTTCTGTGCGGCAGTATGATAAAATTGGGAGCGGAGTAATTTATGGTAACAGTTCAGCCATGACAGTAAATCAGAAAGAAAAAGACTGCTGGCAGGTTTTTTCTTTCTGATTTACTGTCATGAGCGGAGCGCCCGGTGCATAAGCAAAACGAAAAGCTGTATGGCAGCGGATTCTGCGGAGCAGAATGTTTTGCGCATGTACTGGGCTGAACTGTTACAATTATGAGGTGAAACCGATGTATCATATTGCAGTATGTGATGATGAGAAAGATTTTGTGGAGCAGCTGACCGGGTTGCTGGACCGGTATGCAGAAGAAACAGGCCAGGAAATCAGAATTACAAAATATTTTGATGGTATGGAACTGATGGAAAAATATGATCCATCCATTGATCTGATTTTCCTGGATATCCGCATGCGGCTGGTGGACGGCCTGCACACGGCGGAGCATATCAGAAAGCTGGATGAAAATGTGGAGATTATTTTCCTTACAACCATGACCCAGTATGGCCTGGAGGGATATAAATACCGCGCCACAAATTATATTATAAAGCCGATGAAATATGTCCGTCTGGAATCGGAGATGGATCAGTTTATCCGGCGTCATCAGAAGGAGGAGACTCCCGCGCTGGTGATTACCAATGATACCGGGAAATATAAGGTTTTGCTGAAGTCCATCCGGTATATTGAGACCTATAACCGGAACCTTATGTTTCACACGGAGAATGGAGATATTATCTGTTATAAGAGCATGAAAGAGATGGAAAAGCAGCTGAAAGATAAGGGATTTGTCCGCTGCCACACCAGTTATATGGTGAATCTGTTTTATGTAAAAGGAACCAGAAAGCTGGAGATTGAGCTGGTGACAGGGGAGATCGTTCCGGTCAGCCAGCCGAAGCGGAAAGAGTTTATGGAATATCTGGCGGATTACTGGGGTGATCTGCTGTAAGGGCAGGGGCTCATTCATAATGGAAAATGAGAATGAGTCTCTGCTTTTGTGCGCGATAAATCCGTCAAACGGCTGCCTGGCCTGGGGGGAGCGGACCTTTGATGGGCAGTGTACAGCGTGCGGCGAAGGCCACGGACCGGGCGGAAGACCGCATGCGTTCTGGCAGGCCGGAACCGGGAATCGACAGAGAGGGGGAATGTCACAGATGTTTTTATATAATTTTTTAGATATTGTATCTACAATCATGGAAGCGCTGATATTATATGTAATTGCGCAATGTTTTTATAAAAGAATAAGGACTCAGAACATAGTGAGCAGGTTTTTGCCGATCGTTCTGTATGGGGCGCTGGTTGCGGTGCTGACGCATTTCTCAGATCTGGGAGCAATCAAACTTTTTTTGTTGCTGACGTTTATTGTGCTGATGTTGAAGCTGTTTTACAGAATTTCTTTTCATGAAGGCTTTGTCGTCATGGAAATGTATTATCTGGCGGTGAGTATGATTCCGGAGTCAGCCGGGATGTGTCTGATGCGTCTTTTTCTTAATGGGGGAATATTGACAGAAATCGATGGAACGCTGATTCTGAGGTGGCAGGTCTATGTGGCAATTATGCTCATAAGATGTGCGGTTCTGGCGCTGGCCTGCTGGCTGCTGAAGGATTTTTCTTATAAAATCCAGCGCAAGGATACAGTTGTGCTGACTGTGAGCTTTCTCCTGGCCTTCAGTGTGTTTTTTGCCAGTACATATGGATATCTGAATCTGCAGGATGGGATTTCGTTTCCTCTGGATCTGATCACTTCTGTGCTCTGCGCCTGTTTTATCGTTCAGTTCTTCTATTTTAAAAATGCTGCTTACGTCCGGGAGCAGGAGCAGCGGGATAAGATGCAGATTGCGCAGCTGCAGCAGCAGTATGATTATTACCGGGAAAAACGGAAGGATGAGGAGCGGGTCAGATCTATTTATCATGATCTGAAGAATCATCTTCTTGTATTGGAGGGAAGGCAGGGCACGGAGGAAACCCGCAGAATGGCGGAGAAACTGCGTCTTCAGATTGCCGATTATGAGGACTACGTCCATACCGGAAATGATTTTCTGGACATTATTCTGAAGGACAAAGCGGCGAAAGCCCGGGAAAAGCAGATTCCTTTTTCGGCGTCTGTGGATTTCCGGGGGATTGATTTCCTGGATCCGCTGGATATCAGCACCATTTTCGGAAATGCCATAGACAATGCCATCGAGGCCGGTGAGAAGATGCCGGAGGAGGAACGGCTGATTACAGTGAAAGCAGGCAGAGTGCGCGATCTGGTATCCATTGTGGTGGAAAACAACTTCAGATTTGCGTGGGGGGGGGTAAAGTGATGTCCCAGGAAGATCTGCCCACGACAAAAGAAAATACCTTCCTTCACGGGTTCGGAATTTCAAATATGAAACGGGCGGCGGAAAAATATGGCGGGGCGTGTATTATGACCCGCGAAAACGACAGCTTTAAGCTGAAGATCCTGCTTCCGGAGCCGGAGGAAGAGTAAACTTCCAAATCTGCCATGATGACGCGGCAGGTATCCGGGGGCATACCTTTATGGCGCAGGAAATGCGCTTGAAAAGAGGAAATGTGTCAGAGGGAGGGAAATATAAAATATGATAAATCAGATATGGCAGTATCAGATATTTGATCTGCTGGTTACTTTGTCACAGGCATTACTGATATCTACTGTAGTGAACAGTCTGTGCAGGGAACCCAGAAAAAGAATGTTCCGGTGGATTCTGTCTGTTGTATGGATTGTTCTTGCCTATTTCTGGACATGGGTAATCGTAGACGCAACCTGGAAGCTGACATTTTTACTGATAACGATGCTTTTTGTTTACCGGATCTGTTATCGTGATTCCAGCCGGAATATAATCATTGCGTGTCTGATGGGACTTGTGTTTGTGGGACCGGCTGAGTCGGCAACACTTCTGCTTCTGGAACCGTATGTGGATCCTATGACGGTGATAGTTGGAGGTATGAAATTTGCGTCCCCGTTTGTTTATCTGGGGGTAATTCTGGTGAGCGTTCTTCTGTCAGCTGTTTTGTATTTCCTGTTCCGAAGGTTCCATTACCAGCTGAACCGGCGGGATTTCATTGTGCTGCTTATTTTTGAGTTAATTCTGTTTGTGCTTCTGAATTCGCGGGTAAGCAGGTTTTTGGGCGGGGATTTTAACGAAAAAACAGAACTGGTTGCCGTTACCCTTGCCAGCGCATTTGTGGTAGTCTTTCTGTATCTGAAGAATAATAATTACCTCCGGGAACAGGAGCAGCGGGATAAGATGCAGATTGCGCAGCTTCAGCAGCAGTATGCCTACTACTAGGACAAACGGAAGGATGAGGAGCGTATCCGTTCTATTTATCATGATATGAAAAATCATCTGCTGGTGCTGGAGAACAGAGAAAACGCGGAGGAAACCCGGCAGATGGCAGAAAAGCTGCGGTCTCAGATCGCGGATTATGAGGATTATGTTCACACAGGGAATGATTTCCTGGATATTATTATAAAGGATAAATCAGAAAGGGCCCGGGAGAAACAGATCGACTTCTCCGCTGCCATAGATTTCGGTGAGGCTGGTTTTATAGATCCCCTGGATATCAGTACTATTTTCGGAAACGCCATAGATAATGCCATCGAAGCCAGTGAGAAGCTGCCGGAGGACAGGCGGATGATTGAGGTGAAAGCAGGGCGGGTGCAGGATATGGTTTCCATTGTGATCCGGAATAATTATGACGGGAGCAGAACCCCAGAAGATAAAAGAACTTCCAAGGCGGATGCTTTTATGCACGGATTCGGAATATCCAATATAAAAAAAGCGGCGGAAAAATACGGCGGAGCGTGTACCTTTACGGGAAAGGACGGGCAGTTTGTGGTGAAGATCCTGCTTCCCATACCACCATCGGATGAATAAAATGAAAGATATTTATATATTATTTATGAAAATTATGTGATTTTAATATAAAAACGCTGTACATGAACATTCTCATATGTTATCCTAATTTTAGGCATAAATAAAATCTAAGTAATCTGACCGGGATTTTTTCCGGAATCTTACGTTTCTTTTTCTTATTTCAGAAGATTTTCAATGCCTGGATACCCTTTTATCAGATGTGGGAAGACTCCCGCCTCTACAGACGGTGAGTATAACAAATTAGTATCAGTGGCGGAAGTCAATCCCCCATCTGATAAACGCTCCGCTTAGGATGCACAGGGATTCGGTAAGGAAGATGTCAGCTAAAGCTGACCCGAATCCCGCGCCAAGACCCGTGATCGGGTCTTGAAATGATAACAGGAGGAGGATACTGTATGGAAAACAAACTGCAGCAGCGTTTCCCGATGATCCGGACGCGGGAACAGATTTTAAAGGAAATTTTCGGCGATGAGAAGCTGAAGAGAAAGTTTCTCCAGTGGGATCTGGAGCGGAGAGATTTGTTTCTGGATATGTTCACCGGGGCACGGGGGATAAAAATATTGTATGACAGCTTTTTTAAGATTGTGCTGAACCCGGATGAACACCCGGAGCGGCTGGAACGATTGCTGTCAATATTATTGAATCAGAAGATTAAAATTTTAAAAGTTCTTCCCAATGAAGGCGTAAAAATTGCAGATGAAGGAACGCTGCTGATTATGGATATTGTTGTCCAGACAGAGGATGGTATGATCGCAGATGTGGAATGTCAGAAAATCGGATATGCATTCCCCGGTCAGCGGGCGGCCTGTTATTCCGCGGATCTGCTGATGCGTCAGTACAGGAGAGTGAAACAGGAAAAGAAAGACAAAGGGGAGAAGTTTTCTTATCGCGATATCAAAAACGTCTATACGATTATTTTCTATGAGAAAAGTCCGGAGGTGTTCATGAATGTGTCCGGCCGCTATATTCATCGCAGCGTTCAGACTCTGGACAGCGGCATTCAACTGGATCTTTTACAGGAATATATCTTTATAAATCTTGACATATACTTTAAAATCCTTCAAAATAATATAGTAGAGAATGAGACAGATGCATGGCTGATGTTTCTTGGAACGGATTCTCCGGATCAGATTATAAGTTTACTGGAGCAGTATCCCTGGTTTGAGGATCTGTACCGGGATCTTTATACAGCCTGCCGCAATACGGAGGGAGTGATGGATATGTTTTCAGAAGAACTGAGAATTCTGGATCGGAATACAGTTCAGTATATGATTGATGAGATGGAGGAAGAAATTAAAAAGAAGGAGAATCAGCTGAAAGAACAGGAAGACCGACTGAAGAAGCAGGATGGCCAGCTGAAAGTATTAAAAGAGCAGAACAGTCAGCTGGAGGAACAGAAAAGGCAGCTGGAAACTGTCTGCCGCAGTTTTGTTGCGGAATGCAGGGAGAGCGGAGGAGACCGGACGCAGGCCGCACAGATTCTTTGTGACAGGATTGGCATGGATGAGGAAGCTGCCCTGGATACTGTCAACAGGCTCTGGGGAGAAGAGTAACCGGATTTTTATTCGTTAAAAAAATAAATGCGGGATAAGCAGGAGATTGCCCGGTGATCAGAAAGGATGACCGGGCAATCTCTTTTTCTGTTTAATTTATGCATTGTAGATATTAGTTTTTTTCTTTTCTATTGTTCTTTTTTCTTCATCAGATAAGATAAAGTCATACTATTTCAGATCATTCATCCATATACACATTGGAAAAATATTTTGCAGGATAAAGAGGGGCCCTGTGCGGGCAGAAACATGCCTGGGAAAGGAGTTCCTCTTAGGAGAGTATCTGTATGGGCAGAAACATGCCCAGGGAAAGGAGTAAGTTTATGGCGATTTTAAGTGCATCTCATCTGAAAAAATATTATGGAAAGGACGAGAGCCTGGTGAAGGCTCTGGACGATGTGAATGTTTCTGTGGAGCATGGACAGTTTGTTGCCGTAATCGGCATATCGGGAAGCGGAAAATCCACTTTGCTGAATATGCTGGGAGGGCTGGACGCTCCCACTTCCGGCGGCGTTCAGATCGGAAGGGAGTGCCTGGAAAAAATGAGTGAGGAACAGCTTACGGTTTTCCGTAGAAGGCATATCGGATTTATTTTCCAGAATTATAATCTGGTTCCCTATCTGACTGTTTATGAAAATATTGTGCTGCCTGTCCGTCTGGACGGGAAAAAGGAAGATGAAAAATTTCTGCAGGAGATTGTTCAGTTCCTGGAGCTGGATGGAAAACTGTCCAGTTATCCCAGCCATCTTTCCGGCGGCCAGCAGCAGAGAGTTGCCATTGCCCGTGCGCTGATTTCAAAACCGGCGATTATTCTTGCGGATGAGCCCACGGGAAATCTGGACAGCGTTACCGGCGAAAAGGTGATTGACCTGCTGAAGATGACCAGCGAAAAGTTCCGCCAGACGATTGTGATGATCACCCATAATCCCGATATCGCCCGGAAAGCTGACAGAAGAATCCGGATTGAGGACGGAAAAATCTGCGCATAGGGTGAGGCTGCAATGAACGGAAGAGGAATGGTTATGATACTGGCTTCCGTACTGCTGGCGGTGGTGTTTGTACTGGGAGCCGGGCGGACCGGGCTGGCAGATGTACCTGGAGGCGGGGAACAGATTTGTTGTCAGATACAGGGTCCGGGGAAAAACATTTGTGAAATGACGGATCTGTCGCTTCTGCCTCTGAAAAATGGCGGAAGGGCAGAAAAATTCCGGATGAAGGAATTAAAGCAGGGGCGTTTTCCGCAGCAGAAAAACGAAATTGCTGTGGAAGAAGCCCTTCTGGAGGAGCTTGGCGTAAAGCCTCATATGGGAAATAAACTGGTTCTGGCGTCTGCGGGCGGAACTCCGGAAACATTTGTCCTTTCCGGGATTCTGGAAAGCAGTGAAACCGGAGAGCCATATGAAGTATATGTATCGGAGAATTACGAAGGGGATTTGCTGGCGGAGAGAAACAGTACAGTGGGAGAACGGATGATATATCGGCTGAAGGTGACCGGGAGAACAGTAAGGCAGGTACTTGTGAAAATATCCCATGGCCTGGAGAGAGACGTCTGTGAACGCCAGGCTGAGCGTATAGGGGAAGGATGAGAGAAAGCAGGAGGAATGAAAATGAGTGAAAAGAAAGTGGCAGGGAAAATGATTTCCGTCATGTCCGGGCAGAGTCTGAAAACCAGCCGCATGCGGAATATTTTTGTGATGATTACTATTATACTGGCGTCTGCGCTGTTGATGGTGATTCTGATGTTCGGAGCAGGACAGTCGGAACAGACAAGGCGGCAGCTGGCTCACGCCCAGGAGGTTGGTTATTATAATCTCACCGATGCGCAGGCGGAGGCGCTGGCGCAGGATGAGAGGATCGCGTATCAGATCCGGGTAAAAACAGGGATTCTTTCTGAAATGGACGGATTCTCTGTGATGCCTTATTATGTAAGCGAATTGTCTGATCAGATCCGGGTCGGGGAACTGGAAAGCGGAAGCCTTCCCCGGGAGGAAAATGAGATTGCCCTTCCGGCGGCCATGCTGGAGAAAATGAATGTGGATCCTGTGGTGGGAAGCAGCGTAACGCTTGCCTTTTATGATGGAAATACGGAAACTTTTACAGTCTCCGGTATTTTGAAAGGGGACAGCTCGGCAAAACAGTTCGCCGCCTTTTTCTCGGAAGCCTACGCCAGAAACGGCAGCCAGCTAAAGGATATGCCCTTTGAAGTGTATGCAAAAATTTACGGCGCAAATACCATGAGCGCCGATGACTGCCGGGAAGCTATGTATCTGATCGGAAGCGACGCCGGAATTGAGCGGCAGTATATCAGCCCCTCCAGGGCGTTTCTGGATTCCCGTTCCATTGATACGCAGGATATTCTGATTTACGGTCTGTCCGGCGGTGTGATCCTGGCGGCCTGTATTCTGGTGATCTATGGAGTCTTCTATCTGTCTGTGATCGGGCGGATCCATCAGTTTGGTCAGCTTCGTACCATCGGAATGACCAGAAAGCAGATGAAAAAATTTGTAGCGAAAGAAGAGAGGCTGCTGTTTCTCCGTTCCGCCCCCATTGGAATCGTGATTGGCATAATAGCGGGCTATCTGATTCTCCCGGATGGATTCAGTATTCTGAATACAGTGATTCTGGCGGCAGTAGTGTTTGCTGTGATTTATGTGATTACTATGGTTTCGGTGAAAAAGCCGGCGAAAATTGCCGCTTCTGTTTCCCCGGTGGAAGCGCTGCGGTATGTGCCCCGGGATACCATGAAGCAGGCTGGCAATAAGAGGGTATGCAGAAATCTGACGCCCATAGGGCTGGGAATCATGAATTTTTCAAAAAACACGAAAAAGGCGGCCATCACCATGATGTCACTGGCGCTGGGCGGTATTCTGTTCATGTGTGCGGCGACTTATATGTCCTCCTTTGATAAAGAGGCCTACGCGAGACAGGGAGTCTTTGAACATGGGGAATTTTATATTTCTTATGCCCAGTCTGCTGTTGAATTGAATGAGAATGGCATGAGCGGCATCCAGGCGGAATCGCCTATGAATCAGTCTCTGATTGATGAAATTTCCGCCATTGACGGGGTCAGGAGTGTGGAGACCGGCAAAAATTTCGGCGTCCGGTTTGATTTTCCCCGGCAGGATGAGTATGGCGCAGATGATCTGGTATATCCTCTGACGGAGGAGCAGACCGGGGAGATGGAGACTTATCTGGAAGAGGGAAGGGCAGACTATGATAAACTCATGAGCGGAGATTATGTGCTGGTATCCGGAAATGATACGGCAGAGGAAATTTACGGCTGGCAGTTTGAGGTGGGGGATCAGATCATTTTCCATTATTATGACGGAAACGGGATGGCAGAGAAAACGGTGGAGGTTCTCGGTATTCTGAACGACCAGTTTGTCTTTGATAATGACAGTCTGGAGGGCTGGTTTGTGATGCCGGAGCAGGCGATTCTGCCGTGGCTTTCCTATGACAGCTTAAATTCCAATCTGCTCATATCTGTGGATCCGGAGAAAGAGGCCGCTGTGGGAGAAGCGCTGGAGGATATTCTGGATCAGCATCCGGAGCTGTCCATGGAAACCCTGGCGGACCGTATGGTGACTTATTCCCGGAATGCGGATCAGATTTTCGGCGCTATCAGCGAATTGTCCATTTTCATTATGCTGTTCAGTATTCTGAGCATGATGAATACGCTGATCACCAATATTGTGACACGGAAGCAGGAGCTGGCCATGCTGGAATCTGTGGGAATGAGCAGAGGACAGATCCGGAAAATGCTTCTTGGGGAGAGCCTGCTGCTGGTAATTGCGGCAGTGGGAGTGACGATGACCATAGGAACGCTCTGCGGATATGTTTTATCCCATATCCTTTATAACGGAGGAGCTTTCTATATGTCCTTCCGGTTTCCGGATGTGTACGCGGTCTGCTATGCGGCTGTGCTGATTCTGGTGCCTGTTGTCATTACCTTCGCTTCCATGAGAAGCTTTTCCAGAGAACCGCTTGTGGGGCGGCTCCGGGGAGCAGAATGTTGATGCGGCAGAGGGAATACAGAATAAAAATCAACGGCGAGATGGATTTTATTATCATTTCACTCCAGGTGCTTTCTGCCTTGATTGAAAAAATCCACAGCAGCCCGGAATGTGAGGTATCTGTGGATGTGGAGGATATTATGCCGCCGGAGTTTACAGATTATCTGCTGCGGATGATCAACGCCAACCGCTTCCAGGAGCGCTGTTTCCGGTATCAGTATATTATGGAGAACCCTATTACCAGAAAAGAGCTTTATGAAATTCTGCGGCGGCAACTCAGCCAGGCGGATATGGAAGAATCTCCCTGTTTCCGGTCGATCTGTCTGACGGATACTTTCCGGGGAAAGGCAGAGCTTGACATGGACTGCAGCAGACCTTTCTTCTGGGCCTGCAAAGATACTCTGGCAAAGTTTATTTATACTTTCCCGGACGGACGGCGGGAAACACTGGTAATTGAATATTAAAAGAAACGACATGGCCGGAGTGCGGCGCAGATTGAAAACTGCCCGGCTCCGGGCCTTTTTTCAAAGGAAACAGCGTTCTGTGAAACAAAAAGAATTTCCGGGGATTGTATAGTGACTTCTCAAGGCAGGACTCAGATTCAAGACCCGCTCACGGGTCTTGGCGCGGGATTTGGGTC